>JBDKJC010000072.1:0-9320 GCA_039796815.1 Cyanobacteriota bacterium
CTCATGGAGAGATTTTATTTATTGCCGTCGGCACTCCTGCCTTACCTACGGGAGAAACTGATACCCGTTATGTCGAAGCGGTAGCTAGAGGTATCGGTACTTATCTCAATGGTGGTTATAAAGTCATTGTCAATAAATCCACTGTCCCCATTGGTTCGGGTGATTGGGTACGGCGTATTGTTTTAGATGGAGTAGCAGAAAGAGAAGCCGAAATCGCGGGTTTTGATGTGGTGAGTAACCCTGAATTTCTACGGGAAGGATCGGCAATCTACGATACCTTTAATCCCGATCGCATTGTCCTTGGTAGTGATAGCGAAAAAGCGATCGCGATGATGCAACAACTTTATCAACCCCTAGTAAATAGAGAATTTGCGACGGATAAATCTTTACCTCCTGTATCAGTAGTCATTACCGATCTCAGTTCGGCGGAAATGATTAAATATGCTGCTAATTCTTTCTTAGCAACTAAAATTAGCTTTATTAACGAAGTAGCTAATATTTGCGATCGCGTTGGTGCGGATGTCACTCAGGTAGCTCAAGGAATTGGTTTGGATTCTCGTATTGGTAACAAGTTTTTACAGGCTGGTATTGGCTGGGGTGGTTCTTGTTTTCCCAAAGATGTTTCTGCTTTGATTCATACAGCAGATGATTATGGCTATGATGCTCAATTACTTAAATCTGCGGTAGAAGTCAATCACAATCAAAAATATTTAGCGATCGCGAAACTACAGCAAACCCTCAAAATTCTTAAAGGTAAAACCATTGGTTTATTGGGTTTAACTTTTAAACCCGACACTGACGATCTCAGAGATGCCCCAGCTTTAGATTTGATTAGCGAGTTAATTCGTTTAGGAGCAAAAGTAAAAGCATACGATCCGATTATTACTAACCAAAATCTTGAAATTATTCTGGCAAGTAGTCCTGAAGAATTGGCAACAGATTGTGATGCCTTAGTATTGGTTACTGACTGGCAAGAATTTTTAGAACTGGATTATCAACTGTTAACCGATAGAATGAATAATCCACTGATAATTGATGGTCGCAACTGTCTTGACTGTCAAAGTTTAGAACAAGCAGGTTTTACTTATATTGGCATTGGCAGATCTAGTCAAACTACTCAACAACTGATTACCGTATAACTATAACCGTACAAAAAAAGCTAATAGCTATTAGCTTTTTTAATAAAGTAAGATTTTTCTCATTAAAGTTTCACAGACGATTCATTGATAATTGTGAAACTAATAATAATAAAAGATTTTTACAGAGCGTAACTATCATGGCTCGCATTCTTCCTTCAACAATTACCACAGGCAAATATCAAAGAATTATGGTTTATTCCCACGATGCTTATGGTTTGGGAAATCTTAGCCGAATGTTAGCAATTTGTAAGTATTTGCTCAAGTCGATTCCTAATCTTTCAATTTTGTTAATATCTGGTTCGCCAATGCTACAAAGCTTTCGTTTACCTCAAGGACTGGACTATATTAAACTTCCCTGTCTTAATCGCGGTCAATCGGGAGAAATGGCGGTTAAATATCTTAATGCAGATGTTGAATCTACTTTAAAGTTGCGATCGGAATTAATTTTAGCAGCAGCAAAAAACTATCAACCAGATCTAGTTTTAGTCGATAAGAAGCCATCAGGAATTCAAGGAGAATTAAAAGCGACAATTAAGTATTTAAAGCGTAATTTACTCAAGACTAAATTTGTTTTATTACTACGAGATATTTTAGATACTCCCGAAAAAACTACTCAGGAATGGCATAAAGAAGGTTATTACCAGATAGTCGAGTCTATTTACGATCGCCTTTTGGTAGTGGGAATGCCAGAAATCTTCGATCTGGTTCGTGAGTATCAATTTAACCAAGCGATCGCGTCTAAAGTGCGTTTTTGTGGTTATATCCGCAAAGATTCTGGTTTAAAAAACCGTCGTATCATCCGTCAAGAATTGGGTATTAATAATAATGAAAAACTAGTTTTAGTTACACCAGGAGGAGGAGAAGATGGTTACTTTTTAATTAAAAATTATTTAACTGGCTTAAAGCAACAACAAGATAGTTTTAGTCAGCAAAAAATCCGCAGTTTAATTTTCTGTGGTGCAGAAATGCCCCAGCAACAACAACAACAAATATATCAACAGGCGCAAAAATTACCTGGAGTTACAGTCTTAGAATTTACCAATGATTTAATGAGCTATGTTAATACTACTGATGCAGTGATTTGTATGTGTGGCTATAACACCATCACAGAAGTATTGCAAAAAGGCAAAAAAGCGATCGTTATTCCGCGTATTAAACCAGGGCAAGAACAATTAATGCGCGCGCAAGCTATGGCAAACGTAGGATTGATTAAAATGATTCATCCCGATCTTCTCAACCCTAATTTATTAATTGACACTCTGTTTAGTAGTTTAGATAAAGTTGATAAGTTCAACTCCATTAATAATTTGGATTTTGCAGGATTACCAAGAGTTGCTGATTATATAGCAATGCTTTTATTCGACTCTTTCTATATTAATCAGAATTCAGGTGTTGCCCTTAAGTCGGCATAAATTAAGTAATAGGTAATAGGTAATGGGTAATAGGTAATAGGCACTAGGCACTAGGCACTAGGCACTAGGCACTAGAAGCTAAAAACTAAAAACTAGAAACTAGAAACTAGAAACTAATATCAGTAATTATGAAAAAAGTAATGTTTTATTGCCAACATATTCTTGGCATGGGTCATTTAATTCGCAGTGTCGAAATAGTTCGGGGGTTAATCCCTGACTTTCAAATTTGTTTTATTAATGGCGGACAGGTAATTCCCGAATTTGAGTTTCCTCCTGAGATTGAGGTAGTTAATATTCCTGCGGTAAAAACTGATAGTGAATTTCAAGAACTTGCTCCTGTAGATAATAATTTAACAATGTCAGCAGTAGAAACTATTAGAACAAATATGCTGTTGTCTGTATGCGATCGCTTTCAACCAGACATCTTAATTATTGAGTTATTTCCTTTTGGTAGAAGACGCTTTTCTTTTGAATTGATTCCTTTAATGGAAAAAGCTAAGACAATGGGAACAAAAATTGTTTCTAGTGTTAGAGATATTGTCGTTACCAAACAAGATCAACAACGTCATGAGGAAAAAGTTTGTCGTTTGATTAATAAATATTTTGATATGTTATTAATTCACGGCGATCCTAATTTTATCAAACTCGATCTTAGCTTTTCTCGTATTGACGACTTAAATTGTCCTGTCCACTATACAGGTTATGTAGTTCAACCAGTACCAAAACCTCAACCAATAAACAAACATCCTTTAATTTTAGTTAGTGTTGGTGGCGGAAGATTTGGGCATGATTTACTAGAATGTGTGGCGAATACTGCACCAATTTTAAAAGATAAAATTCCCCATCATATCCAAGTATTTACAGGTGCTTTTAGTCCCGATGAAGTGTTAGCAAAACTGCAACAAATAACTAAAAATCTCGATAACATTACTGTTGAACACTATACTCCCAATCTACTCAATTATATGCAGCAAGCCGACTTATCTATTGGCATGGGTGGCTACAACACTACTATGAATATTTTAAGCACTGGTGTTAAAGCAATGATGATGGCATTTCAGGGCAATGATGATAAAGAACAAGAAACTCGCCTGAAAAAACTAGATAATTTAGGACGAGTAAAAATGATTCAGCCTCAAGATTTACAACCAGAACATTTTGCGAAAAATATTGTTGACTACCTAGCACAAAATCCCAGTCAATTAACTCTTAACCTTAATGGAGTTGAAAATACCAGTAATTATCTACAACAACTAATGAGTAAAGAATTTGCAGCAGTTTAGCACTAAATGCTTTGTTACTTTTGATAAATACTATAAGTCCATAGTTCAATTTTATTGATAGCATTGCTAGCATTGATTACAATGTAGGCAGAAAGTAAATTTAAAATACTATGGCAAGCATAACTATCCGCAATTTAGAAGAACCAATCAAAGAATTACTGCGTATTCGAGCAGCACACCACGGTAATTCAATGGAAGAAGAAGTAAGGCAAATTTTACGCCATACTTTATTGCAAGATACTCAATTGTCAGAAAATCTGGCTGAATCAATTCAAAAACGTTTTGCTCAAATAGGTGGAGTTGACGATCTTCCTGCTTCTTCTCGTGAAGCGATGCGCGAACCCCCTCAATTTGGGTAATGATTATTCTCGATACTAATGTTCTATCGGAATTGATGAAGTTGCAACCTGATAGAGCGGTATTGCTTTGGATCGGCAAACATCAAGCAACCAGTCTATTTATTACTACTTTGACTCAAGCTGAAATCCTCTACGGCTTAGAAATTTTACCAGCAGGAAAACGACGCACTGCCTTGAAAAAAGAAGCTAAATCTATGTTTGAGTTAGATTTTACTGGACGTATTTTGCCTTTTGATGCAGATGCAGCACAATTATTTGCAACTATAGCTGCCAAAAGAAGAAAAATCGGTCGTCCTATTTCTCAGATTGATGCCCAGATTGCAGCGATCGCTAGTTTTCATAACGCTACTTTAGCGACGCGAAATGTAGATGATTTTACAGAATGTGGTATCGGGATAGTTAATCCTTGGGAATAAAAAACACACAAGTCAGGCGATCGCAATCGATGAAAATTCTCTCATATAAGTTTCACGAACGATTAATCATATCTTGACAGACTAAATAATAACCAAGTCGCAAATTATTAGTTACTAACTATTAGTTAATTACAGCCATGAAAACCGTCTGTCTTACTGCCCAGGAATTTCCCCCCGATGTAGGTGGGGTGGGAGTATCTGCTAAACGAATTGCTTTATTATTACAAGACTTAGGTTATCAAGTTCACGTTGCTGTTTTTCGTTCTGTATTTCCTAAAGAAAGAAAATTAGCTGAAGCAGGAAAAGTTAGTCGTTCTCGCTGTGAAACTAGCATCCAAGATAACATCACTGTTCATCGTTTATATCCTGCGGTTCGTTCTACTCTTGCTCGCGATCAAGACTATTTAATGGATATTTATGGACAGTTAACTATTCTCCATAAACAATATCAATTTGATTTAGTTCATGCCTTTTTTATTAACGAAACTGGTTTTTTAACCACCATGTTAGCGAAAGAAAATGGACTACCAGTAATTAATAGTGTTCGTGGCGCAGATTTACACAAACATATTTTTGATTTTCAGCAGCAAAAACAAATAGCTTGGACTTTAGAAAATTCTGATTGGACTACTTTTGTTAGTCAAGATTTAATGCACCGTGCTAGATTATTTGCACCTACGATTACTTATAAATCTTCTGCTTTTTTAAATTCTATTTCCCCTGTAGATTTTGATAACTTACCTACCCCAGCTTTAGTAAATAAATTACAGGGAACGGTAATTGGAACGGTAGGCAATTTTAGAGACAAGAAAGGTATTGAATATCTTTTAGATGCTTGTAAAAAAATAGAAACAGAATTCACCTTATTATTTGTCGGTGATTTTGTTGCCAAAGAAAGAGAATATTGGGAGCAAGAATTAACCAACAGTGGCTTACAAGACAAGATAGTAATTACAGGCAAAGTTAGCCGTGAAGAAGCTTTAGCATATTTACCCTACATGGACATCTTTGCTATTCCTTCCCTCAATGATGGCTGTCCCAATGCCTTATTAGAAGCTATGTTAGCCGAAAGAGCGGTAGTCGGGACAAATGTCGATGCGATCGCAGAAATTATTGAAGATGGTGTTAATGGTTTACTAGTAAATCCTTATAGCAGTGAAGAGTTGAGTAATGCGATCGCTAAATTAATTAATAGCCCTCTACTCAGACAAAACTTTGGCAAATTAGCTAAACAAAAAATATTGCAAGATTTAAATCCTGCCATAGAACAGGCTAACTGGAGCAAAATTTACGATCGCGTTTTAGTAGCAGATACTAAACCCCAAATATCAGCAGTAGCAGTCTAGTAGGGGCGGATCGCGATCCGCCCTTACATTGATCTAACAAATGTAATAACTGTGGAGAAAACAAAAAAATGAATCAGCCTGAAGTAACTTTAGTTGTCGTACCTAGAGAACGTTTTAGCTATACCCGCAAATCTCTAGAAAGCATTTATCGATATACTAAATATCCTTTTGATTTAGTTTATGTTGATGGTAATTCCCCAGAACATATTCAAGACTATTTAGTTAATCAATCATTAGAAAAAGATTTCAAGCTAATTAGAAGCGAACACTATCTTGCTCCCAATCAAGCCAGAAATATTGGTTTACAGTACGTTAAAACTAAATATGTTGTTTTCGTTGACAATGACATTCATGTTGCCCCTTGTTGGTTAAAAAAATTAGTTGAATGTGCCGAAGAAACTGAATCAACTGTAGTTTGTCCCTTAGTTTGTATTGGTAAAAATTTACATTCTAAAATCCACTTAGCTGGAGGCGAAGCACATATAGTTCTAGAGGTCAAAAATGACAAAATGAGACGCAAAGTTCACGAAAAACACTATTTTGTCAATCGTCTTCTATCCGAAGTCCAAGATAAATTAAAACGGCGAGAATGTGAATTTGCCGAGTTTCACTGTATGTTAGTCCGCAAAGATATCTTTGACACCATTGGTTTATTAGATGAACAATTACTCAGCACTAGAGAACACATTGATTTCTCTATGTCTGTTACCAATGCTGGGGGCAAAATCTATTGTGAACCAGAGTCGGTAACTACCTATGTACCCGATACTGGATTTGAATGGTCAGATCTGACTTACTTTATGTTGCGTTGGAGTGATGCTTGGGAAGTAGCCAGTCTAGAACATTTTATGCAAAAGTGGGATTTAACCAAAAAAGATAAATACTTTAAAAAACGCTACAGTCGTTTAGGACAACGCCGTCATCAAGCTTTCTTACGTCCCTTGGTCAAACAGCTTTCCTTTGGTGGTTATGCAACTTGGTTAGAGAAGATGTTGGTTGCGATCGAAAGAAAAATCAATCGATACATCAGTCATCAGTCATCGATAACTAGTAATCAGTCATCAGTCATTGTCGAAAACTTTGTTGACTCAACTAAATACCAATCTTCTCGTCAATTAAGTAATAATACTTAGTCAATTTTTTGTAGGTTGGGTTAGCGACAGTGTAACCCAACGAAATCTTATCCTGTGTTGAGTTTCATTCTTCAACCTACATTTTTCAAGTAATAATACTTAGTCAATAAGAAAATTGAAGTTTTGTTAAGTTAAAGAGATTTTTAGAATCAAGAAAAACAGCAAGTTATTTACTGGCTTGGATTTTAAAATATTAAGAATAGTAAAGTTTTTAAATTAAATTAATATAACCCAAGATATCAGGTTATGTGTAGCTTAGTTATTCAACAATTTTATCATAGTCTAAAACGCTAATAAAATGGTTGGCTATTCTCAATAAGATTTTAATATTTTCTTTGGCTTAGTAAAACTTAATTAAAAGCTAACGAGAGAAATTAATTAAATATATTTTGCAGATGTAGTCGTTAGAGTTCTAAAAGGTTACACAAATATTAAACACAACTAATAATGAAAAAAAAGCGACCAAAGAATATAAACGAGGGAATATCGGGAATAAACCGCATAGTTAAGCATTTTCTTCCGCAAATTAGGCAGCAGGGAGGCTTACTTACTATTTCCTTCTTGGCATTATTAGCCGAAACAGGTTTACATATGCTTGAACCTTGGCCTCTTAAGTTTATTTTTGATGAAATTATTTTTAAAGGATTTAAAGTCGAAAGTTTAGAAGTTCCTTTTTTAGATAACTTTAATGTCATTACCCTATTAACCCTGTTAGCAATTGCCTTAGTAATTATTGCTTTGCTACGTGGCACAATGGCTTATGTCAGTACGGCAGGAATGGCAGTAGCTGCAACTAAGATCTTGAGTGAGATTCGGGCTAATTTATATTCTCACATTCAAAGCCTGTCTCTTTCTTTTCATAACAAAGCCAAGACGGGGGATTTAATTACTCGCGTTACTTATGACATCGAAAGATTAAGAGAAGTTACCGTGGTTGCTGCTTTGCCTTTAGTCACTAACACCTTAACCATGGTGGGAATGCTAGGAGTAATGATGTGGCTCAATATGCAATTGGCTTTTATTGCGGTAGCTATTTTCCCTGTATTTTTAATGACCACTGCCACTATGAGTAAGCGCATTCATAAGGTAGCTACCAAACAACGTCAACGGGAAGGAATAATGGCAGCTAATGCAGCCGAAGCCATTGGCGCAATCAAAGTAGTGCAAGCTTTATCTCTTCAGTCTCGCTTAGAAAAAACCTTTGCTAAACAAAACCAAAAAAGCCTCAATGAAAGCGCGCAAACTCAGAAACTACGGGCAGGACAAGAACGCACTGTAGAAGTCCTAGTAGCGATCGCAACTTCCATCGTCCTCTGGCGCGGAGTTCAGTTAGTAATGGTTGGCACTCTTACCCCTGGGGATTTACTAGTATTTATTACCTATTTGAAAGTGGCTTTTAAACCCATGCGTCAGTTAGCCAAATATACAGGGCAAATTGCCAAAGCGATCGCCTCTGGAGAAAGAATTATCGATCTATTAAACATCGTACCTGAAGTTAGAGATTCAAAATGGTCTTATCCTGCACATTCTTTCCGAGGTATGGTGGAGTTTCGTAGTGTTAGTTTTGCCTATGAAAATCAAACCAATACTCTCAATAATCTGTCTTTAACTGTCTTACCAGGACAGAAAGTAGCTCTAGTTGGTGCTTCTGGTGGCGGTAAATCAACTTTGGTTAGTTTACTACTACGTCTTTACGATCCCCAACAAGGTGGAGTATTGATAGATGGACATGATATTAGAGAATACACCCTAGATTCCCTCAGAAAACAAATCAGTATCGTCTTGCAGGAAAGTATTTTATTTGCTGCCAGTATTAAAGATAATATCGCCTATGGTTGCGTCGAAGCCACTGATAAAGAAATCGAAATGGCTGCCCGTTTGGCTAACGCCCACGATTTTATTATGGCACTTCCAGAAGGCTACGATACTGTTGTCGGCGAAAGAGGCGCAACCCTTTCAGGCGGACAAAGACAACGAATTGCGATCGCTCGTGCTGCGATCCGCCAAGCCTCTATTGTAATTCTCGATGAACCCACCGTAGGACTGGATAATCATAGTGAACGCCTTGTCACTGATGCTTTAGATCGTCTTACCCAAACCTCGACTACTTTTCTAATTACCCACGACTTAAGAACAGCCAAAAATGCCGATCAAATCTTTTATCTGGAAGGAGGACAAGTTTTAGAAAGAGGAACACACGAACAATTGATGAGATTGGGTAAGCACTATGCA
>JBDKJC010000073.1:0-9314 GCA_039796815.1 Cyanobacteriota bacterium
CCCTGGCGATCGCCTTAAAACAGTCGGCAATAAAATCAATGATGTCTGAGTGTCTAGCTGTAGCAGGTGGCATTAAAATTAATTCTCCATCTACCAATTCATAACGGCTATCTGTACCATCGTCATAATTTAGATATTCTTCAAAAGATATTTTTTCAGGAGTGGGAGTAGTAACCATTTCCTGACCTCCTAGCTTCGGTGAGACTGCACCCAAATACTTGATGTTTCGCTGACGCACCTTGCCTTGATCGTCGCGATAATTTTCGACCAAGTAACGGTACTCTTTACCCTTTAATTTTTTGGTTCTGACAAATGCCATTCGTAGTGCCTAACCTGTAGTGCCTAACTATTATATCAAATTGTTTAAAAGCGATCGCGCAGCCAAAAATTCTTTGAGGAAATCTCCACACCTTAAAGGTGCAAGCACTTACGCCGAACGCGCAACCCTGTCAGTTTCATGCCTGCAATCGCTGTCTAAACCCTGAATCCCCCGATTAAAAATCAGGGGGAGTGGGTCAAGGAAAATTGAGAGTTATAATGAGTTCGTCTTTATCCTAGTTGTCCAATGACAACTTTTAAACTAGACTTTGTATTATAAACGTGAAAAAACATCCGAACAAAGATATTAATAATGCTGTTCAATATGCTGTTGAAAATAAATGGGAGGTTGTAGAAACAGGTTCTAGTTCACACGCTTGGGCAAGGCTGAAATGTCCTTATAACGATCCTGAGTGTAGGTGTGGAAAGTTTTGTCTTCAAAGTGTTTGGTCTACGCCTAAGAATCCTCAAAATCATGCAGAACAAATACGACGGATTGTAGACCGTTGCATAAATAAAGGTAATCCTACTGATCAATAAAATCTTAATACTATGAACGAATATGATTTTGCACTACATTTTAAATTAGCCGACTACAAAGCAGATCCCAGTATCTATGAAGATAAATTGTTTGAAGCAGGATGTGATGATGCTTTACTTGGTATAGGTCAGAGAGGATATATAGGATTAGATTTTATCCGCAGTTCAAAGGATGCAATTGATGCTGTTTATAGTGCAATTGAAAACGTTAAAAGCGTTATACCTGACTTGGAACTTTACTACATCTCTCCTGATGTTGTAGGTATTCCAGAGATTGCGAACATTATGAACTGTTCTAGACAGAACATACTCAAGCTAAAAAATACTCATACAGATACTTTTCCTTTTCCTATCAACAGCGATGGTAAATCATTAAATTGGCACTTAGCAGAAGTACTAAAATGGTATCAATCAAGAGGAACTACCATTGATATCTCCTTACTAGAAGTAGCTGAGTTTGCTATGCAGTTTAATTTAGAAAAGCAAAATCAGAATATAAACTCAGACAAAAGTTTGAAGCAAAAAGCTCGTGCTTTAGTTTGTTGAATGAACTACTCAGCCTTGCCGAGGCGAAGACTTATCGTTCTCTCACGAATTGTTAAAACAAATCATCTAACATTCCAGTTACTTCACCTTGTAGGTTCTGCCGATTGTCATCATAGATCATCAGAGTATTGAGGTTACTATGTCTTGATAGCTTCTGAACTTTTCTGACATCTCCATTAGTCAAGTTGAGAGCTTCAGTGATCGAGGAGTGCCTAATCCTATGAGGACTCATAACCTTATCTATTCCTGCTAACTTGGCGTACTTCTGCACCAACTTATAGATTGAATGGGTGTGTAACCTATTACCCCAATAGCCTTTATGAATCGCACAAAATAAGGGATCGGTCGGGGTGTAATCTTTTCTATGAACTAACCAATTATCAATTGCAGCGATCGCACCTTTTCCCAAACTAATAGTTTCAGGCTGTCCGATTTTACCCTTGCCAGTGATAATTAGTTCAAACGACTTGGGGCAATAATCCTTGATGTCACAGTTTGCCACTTCAGAACGTCTCAGGGCATTTCCCCACAATAAAAGTAGGATAGCCCTATCTCTCAATCCGCCCAGGGTGTCAGTATCCACTGCCTCCATCATCAACTTAAACTGATTTTTGGGAATGCCTTTGGTGTCTCTATATTGGGTCAATTTCTCGGCTTTGATATTGGTCAAGGTGTAATGACATTTTCCAATTTGGTTAGCATAGTTCACCAGACTTTTGATAGCTGCTAATTTCTGATTAATAGTCGCTGGTGCTAATTTTTGACTAATTAAAGAACCGTGGTATTGTGAAACAAGCTCAAATGCTTGATGTCCATCTAGTAGCAGAAAAGCCGCTAAAGTATCCGTATTTTGTTCAACGGACAATGACTGAAAAAAAGCTCGGATATTGCTTTTGTACATCCTGTGGGTGTGTGGCGATCGCGAACGAGCCAGCCAATCATCAAGCAGAGAATCGTAACCCGAATCAGGGGCTAAACGATTTTTGGGCAGTAGTGGAACAAGATTACTAAGTTGAGGAACGAAATTTAAGGGTTTCATGGCTGGCTTGTCGCGAAAAGACTCATTATCAATACTTCTTTTTAAACGTTAGGTGGCTGAGGATATTTATTTTTGACTGGATGTTTCCCCGCATAGTAGACAACTACTTTGTTTTCGTCGGGTAGAGGTACATAGAAAACTCTGTCTGCTCCCGTTATTTCATACTCCCAAGCTCCCTTGAATTTTTTACCCCTTAAAGGA
Organism: Cyanobacteriota bacterium; assembly: GCA_039796815.1. GTDB lineage: Bacteria > Cyanobacteriota > Cyanobacteriia > Cyanobacteriales > Xenococcaceae > Waterburya. The sequence continues at coordinate 2,645 of JBDKJC010000073.1, forward strand.
AATATTCGCCCTCGACTTCTTTGCATGGGATTTTGAGACAGATGTTGGTAGCAACGAATGGCATTTTCAGGGCAGCTTAATACTAACTCTCGCCAGTTTTTGACTACTCTAGAATTACTACCAACAACAGCCCAAACAGCATTTCTTGATTTTCCTTCGATATCCAGTATTGTTTCAGGAGGTTCTAAAAATAGATTTTTATCTGTCATTAGTTACTATTTGCCGAATGCTTCACTCAATTCTTCACTCTTTGTAGCGATCGCACTTTCATGCCATTCGTGAATAATATCTCTCACTTCATCCCAATCATCAGTTGATTTGGCTAACTCTAATGCCTCGTAAACCTCATTTACTAATTCAGAACGTTCTTCACTATCAAACTCTTCTACCCATTTAAATCTATTAGTGCTTTCGATCTCTTGTCCTGAAGCAAGCCGATAAACAACATTTACAAGTTGGGTGACGTTGTTCATCTGCTCAATTCCTTTAGCCATATTGGTCATCAACTCTCGTCTAATTAGAGCAAATGAGTCATTATTGCGCGTGATTGTAACAGGCGTTGTTAAAGCAATATCTAATATTTGTCCAGACCTGCGGTTTAGCTCACTGGAACTAACAATACAATCACTGTAAATAGTATTGGACATTGTATTAGCAGTCATAACTCCTCACTTTTGTATGTAACAATATTTGGTTTATATCTAACATTGTACGTAATATTATACGTAACAGCTAACAATAGTCGGTCGCGTTTTCGGTGCGGTCACGTTTTGTGTGTGAAGCTTCACACAGCCGACCGTAAGATTATTCAACTCAAAGTTTCATTTACTCAATTACTCAACTGAATATTATTTCATTTACTCATTTAAGTTTTTACTCAACAATGCGATTGGACAAGCTGCTTACGAAGCAGCGTCCCTCGCATTCAAATACTCAGTAATCGCCTCTATTACCACCTCAGTTATCTTAGTTTCCTGTCTCGCTGCAAAGGTTTTCAGTTTGCTATGTAGCTCTCTAGGTATCTCTGCATTCAACCTTTTAGTATCTGGTTTAGTTGCCTCATTAATAGCCTGTTCTTTATCAGGGCGGGAGCGTCGGGTTTTCTTAGCCTTAAGCACCATAATTTAAGATCTCCATTACTTCAGTTTTAATAGCGGTAATTTCTTTAGCTGCACTACCTGAAGGTTCGTTAAATACAGTTGTTCCCTCGGCTGCGGTGGTGGGATAAGCAACTTTTTGAGTAGTAAATGTCTTCATGATTGGTAGTTCATAATCTACCAATGCTTGTTTGATTTCATTGCCCAGCTTGGTATTTTTGATAGCTCTACTAATGATGAAATAGGCTAACGGTGAGCCGTCTGTAACCTCTTGTCTGGCTGCGATGATGTCTACCAGATCCGCACAAGCCCAAATATCATAAGGTGATGGTTGAACGGGGATGAGTACTAAATTTGCTGCTTTAACTGCTGCTGCTGACATCCTAGCTATCTGTGGCGCACCATCAATAACTACAAAGTCATAGCCATCGGATACTGCTTTTAAATCCTTGGGTAATGTCTCTCTATCCAATCCAACGACGGGTAATAATTCCCCTCCGTTTGCTTCATTCCAATCTCTCAAACTGCCTTGAGGATCAGAATCAACGAGTAAAACCTTATGACCATCGAGAGCGATCGCATGGGCTAGATTACTCGATATAGTTGTCTTCCCACTTCCCCCTTTTTGATTCAAAACGCTAATAATAATAGTCATCTTCAAATGAGTAAATGATGTTTAGAAGTGATGAGTAATGATTCATTTACTCAAATGGTAAGAGCGAAGGTCGAACTTGACATCCTCCCCAGCCTAAAGGCGTGGGGATTCCTAAGACTCACGACTTAGGTTTCTGTTTCTTTCTTCCCTTGGAAGTCTTTCGCAACTGCCCGCTAACACTATGGTTATTAGGTCTTACGTCCGCTCCACAGACGATCACTGCGAGTCCCGCAGCGAGTATATTTTTCCCTGCATTGACATCTCGATCAATCCCCTTGGTATCGCAACTAGGGCAATCCCAGGTGCGAATATCGAGAGGGAGCTTATCCATCACGAAACCACAATGGTTACATCTTTTACTACTAGGAAAAAAGCGGTCAATTTTGACCAATTCACGCCCATACCATTCACACTTATACTCAAGCTGACGAAACATTTCGCCCCAAGCAGCATCTCCGATAGACCGAGCCAGCTTGCGGTTACGAACCATGTTTCTAATGCCCAGGTCTTCAATAGCAATTACGCTATTTGCCCTGACCAAATTGGTAGTCAACTTGTGCAGAAAATCGGTACGAGCATCTTTGATTTTGGCGTGTATTTTAGCTACTTCAAGTCGCGCTTTAGATCGGTTACTAGAGCCTTTGGTTTTCCGACTCAGTTCCTTTTGCGCACTCTTCAGCTTTTGATACAGCCGATTAAAATGCTTGGGATTGGCTATTTTGTCTCCGTCACTAGTAGTCAGCAAACTAGAAATACCAACGTCAATACCCACTTTTTTATCAGTTGGTGGCAATGGTTGAACAGTTGGATCGTCTACCAACAGAGAAACAAACCATCTTCCAGAGGGTTCGAGCTTGATCGTGACAGTAGAAGGACTACATCCCGAAGGCAAAAGTCTAGACCAGATTATGTTCAATGGTTGTTGGCATTTAGCCAACCACAAATTACCATCACGGTATTTAAAAGCCGACTTGGTAAACTCCGCCGAACCACCATTGCGTTTGGCTTTAAACCTTGGATACTTGGCACGCTTACCCCAGAAATTAGCAAAGGCTTTTTGCAAATGTCTCAAACATTGCTGCAAAGGTACACAGCTAACTTCATTGAGAAATTCCAAGTCTTCGGTTTTTTTCCAACTGGTAAGCAAGCTAGAAGTTTGTTTGTAATCAATCCTCTCCTGTCTTTGATACCAACCTTCGGTTTTAGTCGCCAAAGCTTTGTTGTACACAAGCCTTACACACCCCATTGTTCGTCGCAAGAGATTTTCTTGCTCGATAGTGGGTAAAAATCGGTACTTGTAAGCTCTTTCAACCATAGCTCACATTTTAACACATTTAACGTGAGCAATTTAAACAATCGGCTTAAAAGCCGAGGTTTCAAACCCATTTATTAAACGATGAACTTTGGCTGTTTCTCAATAATCAGGATTCTTCAATTTCAATTAGATGTTGATACTGCTTTGCTTCAGCGTCGGTTAGCCAAACAATTTCATTATGCTGATAAATATCTCGTTTCTCCCCTCGAACTAAATGCAGTGGCATTGGGTTTCTAACGCGAGCTTTAATGTTTGGTTGATTTGATTTTTCTTTTTGTAATTTCATAATTCTTAGTTAGTTTTAACGTCTGTAACAACCGTGAACAGAGCAGGATTTAAAAATCCTACACCAACCCTAGCCATCATTCTTAGGGTGACAAGTCCAAGGTCAAAATTCCCATTTGAAAAAGGATCTACCTGTAAATTGATTGCGCCATAAATGCCGATGACAACAGTTGACCAATCGCCAAACACAGCCATACTTAAGTCGGTTGATGTCCCTTTAAATAAGTTTGAGGGAAGATTATTGCTGACTCCGCAAATGCGGGAATTTAAAACCTTGAATTCGTCCGTTGGTTGCAGAGGTTGATCGGCTAAAAGAAATTGCCCACTGCCATTTACCTTCTCAGCTTTTTTCAAGAAAGATGCCGTATCACTATTAATTAAATAGCCCAAGCTTTTTTCATTGGGATTGTTAACAGTAACTAATTTTTCCAGCTCGGCTATGGCATTCCAATGTAGTTGACCGCCGTTAACTCCCAGAACAATCGAATTAACTCCTGAAAGGGAAGCTAATCCTAAAGGTTGGTTAACGCCGTTACCTACCAGTACCGACTTATCAATTTCAGCCCAGAGTGCCTTCGCCATCCCCTCGGATACAAAGTTGTCGGCAAATTCAGTCGTTTGATTCCACAGTTCTACAGTCATTGTGCTTGAAGCAACTAATTTGTAGGGGCTAAGAGCTAGTTTATAAACGTCAGGTTGACTATCTTGAATTTGCCCCCCCTCGGACACCCAGAAAGCTTGAAACGGTTCTACAGATCCGTTAATTTGATATTCGTCTTTTAGATTAGTTAGTAATCTTCCCCCAAGAGAAATAACTTTGCTCACTGGAGTTGGCGCAAGATAAGCAAAATTACTTTGTTCGTTTGAAATTAAATTACTACCGCTGCCGTCTGTTGATAAAGTTCGCAATCCCAATACTTCAGCAGGGACTAAAAAATCTGATTTTTTTTTGCCAAATTTTAATTCTAAGTCGGCGGATATTTCTGTCTCAAGACAATGCTCATTCCCCGTAGACAATTTAGTTTTGATCAATTGAGACAGGGAGTATTTGGGAGCTGAGAAATTGCGGTTTATTTGTGAACTAGCTATTGATGTAGCCATGCTTTTACTGATTATTTATTGATAGGACTCGATCGTACTTGGGAAATTTATGAACCGCACTCATAAATGCGATCGCCTGGGCATTGTCCGTTGGCATCGCATCAATCACCACCACTTAGTATAAAAATACTATTTAAGGCTGTAAAGACTACTAAACAAGGCTTATAAATTTAGTACTTATGAAACCTTATAAGTTACTTGGTTTAACTCTTAATCGCTACAAAGCTAAATTTATATACATTATGCTCTTGTTTTTTGACTCGCCACCACCACCACCATTTTTTTCTAATATTTTTTGCACCTAGAAATAGACCGCGCTTTTCCCAACCGCATTACTTTGAACCCAGCAAGTACCTTTTTAGATCAACTTCAATCGATTCTAGTGGCTTAAGCTCTTGCTGCACTTCAACTTGATCGTCTTCAGATAAGACAGATTCTATTTTTAACCAGGATTTAGTAGTTTCAATTAATTCCTTAATCTTGTTGCTAACTCCACTTCCATTTTTAATAATTAATGAGCCAAAATTAGACTCAGTTGGTTCTAAAAATGAATCGGTCATTACGGCGAAACTAGATTGACCATTGACGCTCGAAGTTGCTTTTTTTCTAGTCAAAGTTGGCTGATAAACCCCATGAGCATAGAAGATGTCATTCTTATCAATTGTGCGATCGCCAGTCAGATTTTTATAGGTATTGAGGAATTTTTTCGAGAAGGAATTAGGTGTAGCGACCTGAAATAAGAATCACTCCGACCCGCAATAACGACGTTTTTCGACCCAGATTAAATGACAAGATAAAGAAGTCAAACCCAGATTAAGTGACAATAGACCCAAATTATTTTGACACTGACCCGAAATAATAACTTTCGACCCACAATAACTGACAATAACCATTTCATAAAGGAATACCAATTTTGAGAATCAGATCTCTCAGATCTTGAGTTTTCTCTGGAGGAAGTTGACCATGAAGAAATGAACGCACTTCAGCAGGTCTGACATTTAACAACCTGGCAATAGATTTGGTGTTGTAACCATGCCGAATTAAATTAGGTTCGAGGTCATCAAAGCCAATAGCCAAAACTGTTTCCATAAATTCAGTAGTAATCGGTTTCTGCCCTACTTGATAAGCCTCGTTCATCGCCAAGGTTAAATACTGCTCTATCTGTAATGGTGTAGATAGTCGCTCTCCTAAAAAAGAGATAGTGGATGATTCCAAAATATCTGTAGGCTGTACTTTATCTTTAGCAGCCTGAGCCAAAATCCATTGGATATATTCCTCCTGATGACCTCGAATACCTTCTAGAGCGAATATATGAGTGCGACCGCCAATTTCTTCTAGGGTGGGTCTTTTCAAATCATTCTTGAGTTTAGGATGTCCTGCTAAGATGACACTTAATTTATCCCCATTGTTGCGTACCAACTCAACTAGCCGTTTTAAACTCACCAGAGTCTGATTGTGAAGTCCGTGGGCATCATCTACAAATAACGCCACGGGAGAACGACACTTCTTCATCAATTCTAGTAGATGCCTCTCTCTTTTTTCGGACATAGAAGGAACTTTTTCCACTTTATCTGGGGATAAATCGTAAAATAGAGCAGTCATCAAAGTTAGAAGACTGACCTTCGATGACTCCACTGCTAGAGAACGAGAAACAATGATTTGTTTACTTTTAGTCAAGTCTGCCATCAGTCTTTGTAAGAAGGTAGTTTTACCACTACCGACTATTCCAGAGATAGCAATTAATCTTCCTTGAGCGATGGTTATTTTGAGTTCTTTCTCTAGATGTTTTTGTGAAGCAGTTTCAAAAAATCCTAGATGATCCAGTTCCCTTTCTAAACCAAAGAATTCCATCACTTCACTGAACATAAAAATAACCCCTTTAATTGAATTGACTAAAATAATCTTTGATTTGGGTCATAACTTCCTCTTTCTTCAGAGTTTTCTCCAAGATTGATTCTACAGTTGCCATTTCTTCTGGAGTTAGTTTTGCCAAAGGTTTGACTAAGTAATGAGCGATCGCGCGTTTGGCTTCGATAGCATTTTTAAAAGCCAATTCCTCAAAAGGATCTGGGTCAACAAAAGAACGGACGGGAAAAGGAATTACATTTTCTACCACTACTGGTAGTTCAACTTCACCGATAGCCGAACTTGGTAAAGCTAACTGAGAAGCTATTTGCTCAATACGGTCGGCTCTTCTTTGAGTTGAAGTTTTCTTAA
>JBDKJC010000074.1:0-9219 GCA_039796815.1 Cyanobacteriota bacterium
GCTATTTCGGTTTTAGAACTCATTACGTTCTCAGTCTGGGATAAGATATATTCTCCTGGCGCTGTATTAAGTAAATCGGAGATTATTTTATTGTTGGCAGGAAATTCTTGTTTTAAAATCCAGCGAATTACAAATGGGTTCTGTTTGCTATGTTTTAAGAAAGTATCTAAGGCGGGGGTAACTTTCCCTGTATGAGCAAAATCCTGTAATTCTTCTATCGGAATTGATTGGGTTAATGCACCATAAGTAAAAATAACTTTCTCTGAACCCGAAGCTTGGCTGGGGGTTAAAGAAATTGCCATTCCTGCACTAATAAAAGCGATCGCAGTTTGCCTAAACCACTTTAATAATGTGGCTTTGCTCATTTGCTTGCCCCCTAAAATCAAATATTATTTTTATTCTAAAATTTAAGATATGTTTCATTTCCCTAAATCATGCGGTTGTTAAGTGCGATCGCAATTTCATATTGATTTTTTATTCAACTTTATGGTAGTATAGTACTAATTGAATTGCAGGTTTACTGACGAAGATGAACAAGTACTACATTCTCAATTTAGATCCTCAAGCAACTCACGAGTGGGATCGTTGTGTATTAAGAAATCCGATGACAGGAGCTAGACCTGATTTAAATGCGGAAGTTGCCAAAGTTATTAATGCTGAAGCTGGCTCATATTTAATTAAAGTTGATTTACAGATTGAAATTTTAGAACAGAGCTTAAGCCCTGCATGTAAAGCAGTTGAGCTACCTGCGGGAAAAAAGGCTACCATTACTGCCAAACAGAGATTAGCTAGCTAAATAACTCCCATTTTCATTTTAGTTCTCAACTAAAATGGGAGTTAAAGAATTGACATTTCGCCAACTGTTTCTAGGCGTGTAAAACTACTTAACTGAACAAAGGTATCACAGAGCATTTCGGAAACGGCAGGACTAATCCAACCCATTTGCTTCAAAATATGAATTGCGGTGGCATACTTAGCTCGCCGAGCGCCATCCTTAACTTTGATTGACAGTCCCATGCCTTCACCGACACGACCAATACACTGAATTCCTTCAGCTCCAGACTTGCTAACCAGCTCGCCTTCGCTCAGACGCATCAGTTCGGTATCAAACGCACCCTCGCCTGCAATCATACGGGGATAATAAGTCATGGCTCGAGTAATTCGTTCCAAGTCTAAACTTGTCCCTGCTGCTAACTGAGCATAAAGATGCGCCATCTGCTGTAGTTGCATTTGATAGGTAGGCATTCCGCAATCATCCTGAGCGCCAAGTAATTCTGCGCCTGGCATTCCTAGTAACTCAGAAATTTTGCCGAGGATGAGCTGCTGTACTGGATGAGAATGCTTCGTATAATTGTGCAGGGGTAGATCTAGATTTTGACAGACTGCTAAAGCTCCCGCATGTTTACCAGAGCAATTGTGTTCTAAAGGGTTATTGCTTCCATGAGGAATCGGGCATTTTAGGGCTAGGGGGTCAACATCCGCGCGCCATAAAATATTAAATGCTTGTCGAGCATGTTCAATTTTGCCTTGATGAGAGCTACAGATAATCGCTAAATCGCGATCGCTCAGACCATATTTTTGTAGTGTTCCCGTCGTGGTCACAGCCAAAGCCTGGAAAGGTTTTAATGCCGAGCGAATAAAGGCAGATGATTCAGAGCTACCTGCAACTAACAATACTCGTCCCTTACTGTCACAAACTGTTGCTTCTACATGGTGAGAAGACTCTAAAATTCCTTCTCTGAGCAAATGTACTTCGAGCCAAGGTGTCTGGGTTCTTTTTCCCCTAGTCATGCAATCTTTAATAATGGGTAATTAGTATTCTAGTATGCTTGATGTAGATTAGTTAGATTAGTTGCGTTCAATTTGGTGAGTTTTAAGCGACTTTTGATTGAGAGTTATCAAAATATCACCCGAGGATAAACCAAATCAGACTACAAACAGCAATAATTCCCGCAACTAAAGCATAAGTTTTGTGCAATCTTTGGAGAATTGGCTCTATTTCATAATTAACAACCAGAAGATCTCGGTCTAACATGTTTTGGGGCTTAAGCCAAGTTTGTCCATCGTACCAACCAGACTCTTCGTAAAAAATGCGATCGCTTTTGAGACGCTCTTTAACATATTGCCAGCCTAAATAAATGCGTGACAAAAAAAGCGCAGTCAATAAAGAAATTCCAATCAAACTGGATAAGACAAATTCTAATGGTGCTTTAGCTGGGGCAAAAAGCGACATCGATAGAGGAGTCACAAAAAACATACTCCAAAAAGCCACCCAAGCTACCTTACGAATATATTGTCCTACAGCCAAAATTCCCCAAGCAAATAACCAAGATTGCTTAAGCTGTTCGTATTCGTAGATTGGCCGCTGTTCTAAGGGAACAGGGCAAAAATTAATGGTAGATTTATTCATAATATAGAACTAACTAGGCTGGTCAAATTCATGGCGTTCGGCGTGTCCCCAAAATGCTTCTAAGTTATAGTATTCTCTTTCTTCAGGTAAAAAGATATGTACAATCACATCGGCATAATCTAGAACAATCCAGCCTCCTTCTTTTTTGCCCGAAACCCTCTCTGGCTGTAAATTATACTTTGCTTCAAGACGTTCTTCAATGGATTCAGAAACTGCGTTTAATTGGGCGCGGGAAAATCCTGTAATAATCACAAAGTAGTCGGCTAAGTATGATACCTCACTAACTTTTAACAAGACAATATCTGCTGCTTTCTTATCTTCCGCAGCGTCAGCAATTTGTAATGCTAATTCTTGAGGTGAGATGGTGGATTTGGTAGAAAATTGGTTTTGAGTAGCAATAACGGGTTCGGATGATTTACTCATGCAAATATAACGTTTAATTGTTTAATTGTTTAATGTTGATTTTATTGAGTGTTGTTAATTAATTAGTAGGATAAATTTAACTTTGTTTGAGCTAAAGCCCAATTTCTGGTCAAAATTGTCCGAGGATGAATAATTTTTTGCTTACTTAATAAGTATTCTAATGAATAATCGCTAGTCTGCTGTACACATTTGTAAAGATTTTCCTGGGCGACAATGCGCATTGCAGCTAATTGCGGGCTATCTCCCCGATTTGGCTCTAAAACATCAGCGATAAAAACCACACAGCTAAGTTGGCTCATCCCAGGCGCACCTAAAGTGTGATTGGCAATTGCCGTCAGAATTTCTGGATCTTTAATCTTAAATTCTCGTTGAGCTACCACCGCGCCAATTTCTGCATGGAGCAAATGAGGATAGTCTAGACAAACTCGATCTACGGGAAGATTAACTTCTGCTGCTATTTTCAACAGTTTTTGAGGCGAGAAGAATTTTGCCAGATCGTGCATTAAACCAGCCTGGGCTGCTTGCTGCTCATCTAATTGATGACAACGAGCTAAATTAATACAGGTAGATTCTACTCCCAATATATGCTGTAAACGATGGCTGGAGACATTTTCTTGAAGCCAGTTAATCACGCGATCGCGCATAATAGCAAAATTCTGCTGATAGCGAAGTGTATCCTTTAGGGTAACTAAGTATATCTATCCTCTAACATTAAATATTAAATATTAAACATTAAACAATTGTTAAAAATTTAATCATTTTAGTCTCAAAGTCCAACACAAAGTCCGAAAATCAATTCAGGTAACCTAGATAAATAAAATTAAGATGATTAGTCTCCGTAAATATCTGGTGGCGTTTATTCTGACAAGCTGCCTACTATTCAGTTCTTGTAGCCAGCAAGCTCCTTCCCGTTTTGATGACGCGCAGCAGCAAAGCACTAGTAAAGGTGCTACAGCAGTTGTGGATACTTCTCAATCTGGCGGTACGTTTAACCGTTATTTTCCCGACGGTAATAGCGAATATGAGCGAATTTATTCTCAGGAAAAAACAGGTTTTGCCGAAGCCAAGTTGAAAGCACAAGGCAAAGAAATTGCGATTTTATCTATCTCTGATACTGTCAACAATCCCAGCGCAGCAGCAAAGTTTCAAGATAGTACCACTAAAATTGGTGGATATCCTGCCGTCACACAAGGTAGCTCTGGGACAGCTGTTTTAGTTGGCGATCGCTATCAGGTCAAAATCCGTTCCAAAGATGCTTCTTTTAGTGAAAACGATCGCCAAGCATGGCTAAGTAAATTTGACCTTCGAGGTTTATCCAAGCTGAAGTAGCACCGATTGGTTTTAATTGGTTCTAATGCAAATATATACTTAAGGAGTAAGCAGTGAGTGATTCTATTTTTGAACTGGTAGATAATCTACCCCAAAAGAACATCACAACCATGATGTTAGAGTCTCTAGACTCCATCGTGCCTGGAGAATGGTCAAATACAGTTGGTTTTGTCAATACGATCCGCAAGGTGACAGGAGAAACTGATGAAGAGTTGATTCAACAGATCGGCGATCGCGCAGTCTGGCTTTACAATGATAAGTCTCAAGGATATCGTCGAGCAATGTGGCTCTATCAAACAGTAGATCGTTCAGATAAGGCTTTAGGTTCAGCAGCACTAGCTGATAAAGTTGGTAATCGAATTCCGCTTGTAGGTGGTTTACTTAGCAAGGTTACGCCTAATCCTGAAAAAGCCCAAGCTTTAGACTTATCGATTAAGTTAGTGGTTGAGTTGGTGGCTTTCTGTCAAATTAACGGGATTCCTGGTGATAGCATTGGCGATTTTGTTGGCGCTTTGGGAGACTATAGCGGCGAATCTTTAATGCGGATGGCAACTTTAGTTTGTGTTGATGGTTTGATTCCCCTCGGCCCAGATTTCTTGCTTAAAGCACAGTCAACCCTAAGTGGAATTGGCCCTAAAGATTTAGAATCCAACTCTACTTTTCAGGGTGTATCAGAATCTATTCCAGGCGGTAACTCTAAAGGAAAACTTGACTTTATCGGTGAAAGTTTTGGCTCGGTAAAAGGTTGGATGGCTAATTTTGTGAGCAGCAAAAATTTGTCTCCAGAAAAAGTCATGCAAAACCTCCAAGGATTTTTAGAGTTTTCTGACAACAAGCTAGATTATGTAGCTGCCTTTATCGATGTCTCCACTAACTACTATGAGCATACAGGAACTCAAACTTTGGCTAGAAGGTTAATTGAGAGAGCTTTTGATGAGATCTAGCTATAATTGTGCGTAGTGTTTACGCATTACAAGACAGTTGCGATGGTTAGGAAGATTGAGGTATTGCAGCTCATCCGTTAGCTTGTTAATAAACTGTAACCCTCTTCCTCCTTCCTTTTCGATCGAGCTTGCTTCTCTTTCGCTTTTACGTAGTTTTGCTTTAATATCAAAAGGCTGCCCTTGGTCCCAAATACGCATTTCCAAAAAGTTGGGTAATAACTTAACTTCTAGGTCAATGGGTGTAGTTTTGGGCAAGTTCTGATGAGCATGGCGTACCGCATTGGTAAACGCTTCCACTAGTGCAACTTCGCACTGCCAACCCACTTTTTGGGGAACGAGAGGAAAAACCAAGCCTTCAAACCACTGCAATACCTCTTTTAGAGATTCCAGTTCAGTTTTAACTTGCAAATGATATTGTTTAACTTCTGGGTTCGATTTCATTAAACGCTGATGACTATAAAGTCTGCCAAGTGTTAAGTAATTTTAGCTAGTAAGATACTCAATTTTGCTGTGGGATTGAAATCTAGATTATTGGCATCAAGCTCAACCCTAGCTAGTGGTCGCAATAGCTTAATACCCACTAAATAAATTATAACTATTACTAATAGTATATGTATTTACAGATAATCTCAGCAATAACTGATATGGGATGACCACAAAGTAGGGTCTATTTTTTTAAGTGTCAACTGTATTATTTAACTTAAACTTACGGCATTTTAATTTGTAAATAAATCTTATTTTTAGTTTACAGTCGAATTTGAGTCACTGGTGAGGCAATTATTAATGATGATGTTTGGTTTTATCAATTTGAACAAACCTACTGGGTTCACTTCTCATGATTGTATTGCTAAGTTACGTAAACTTTTAAACCAGAGAAAAATTGGTCATGGAGGTACTCTTGACCCCGCAGCAACAGGAGTACTACCGATCGCTGTCGGCAAAGCTACGCGCTTGTTGCAATTTTTACCTGACTTTAAAGCCTATCATGCTCGTATTCGCCTAGGGGTAACAACTACGACCGACGATTTAGAAGGTGAAATAATTAAGCAAGTCGATCGCTTTGATTTAGACCAAGAGCAGATTATAGATTGCTTGAAGGGTTTTATTGGCACAATCGAGCAAGTCCCCCCAATTTACAGCGCCATTAAAAAGGATGGGAGGAAACTATATGATTTAGCTCGCCGAGGAGAGGAAATAACAGTAGAGCCACGAACAGTAACTATCAGTGAGTTAAAACTTTTAAATATTACCCGCCAGGAATTTTTAGAGGTAGAGGTAGAGATTAGCTGTGGCCCTGGTACTTATATTAGAGCGATCGCTCGTGATTTGGGAGAACAACTTGGGGTTGGGGGGACTTTAGCAAGTTTAGTTCGTACCAGAAGCTGTGGACTATCTATAGAGAATAGCCTGACCTTTGCCGACATTGAACATCAATCTGCTCGGCAAACCCTTGAGCTAATTGAACCCAGTTTGCTGTTAAATCATTTAGACACTTTTACCCTTGGTGAAGAAGATTCCGAGCGTTGGTGCCAAGGACAATTGATCGATCTTAATCAGGCCATCAGCAGCAGTAAAGAAATATCTCTCTTCACTCCAGAACATTATCTTGCCACCTACGGAGCAACTCAAACTTTTCTGGGGATTAGTATCTTATATCAACGTAACGAGATACTTAAATTAAAACCGAAAATAGTTTTGGTCTAATATCTAGCAGTCCGCCAAATTAATTTTGACATTCAAATCTTTTCCCTAAGTCCCTATTTCCCTAGTTCCCAACCTACCTCAACCTATCAAAACTATTATGGTTAACTACTAGCTTGTCACTCCCAAATTTAGGTTATGGAAGTGAGACAACGTGTTTCTAAATTGGGTAAGATAGCTTGACTTAAATCCGCGCCCAAGCAAACGGCTTCTGTTAAATTAGTGTTACTTAAGTCTGTCTTAGTTAGATTAGCTCCAGTGAGGATAGTTCCCCGCAGATTAGCTCCCCTCAAATTAGCCGAACTTAAATCAGCGTAGCTCAGGTTAGCCATGGATAAATCTGCTCCCTGCATATTGGCGTTAAAGAAACAGCCAAGACGCATGTCTGCATGACGAAATGAGGATTGACATAGATTAGCTTGGCTTAAATTAGCACAGATCAATAAAGCGCCGTTACATTGAGCTTGCTCTAAACTTGACTTCTGAAAATCTGTTCTCCAAAGCATAGTTTTAAACAAATTAGCTTGCGATAAGTCAGCCCCACTTAATATAGTACGGCTAAGATTAATTTCAGCTAAATTAGCTCGCCACAATTTGACCCCTGCTAAATTGAAATCAGTTAGAGAAGTTTGGGTCAAGTTAACCTGTGAGAAATCGCGTTTTCCCAATTTATACTCAGTGATAAGTTGGTCAACATCAATTTTCCTGGTTTCAAATTTATGGGAATCTAAATAAAACACTTAGTTGTAAACCATTACTCTGTTGTTACTCAAGGACGACTTGTCATTCAACATTGAACAGTTACCTCTTCTTGAAAATTGTTCAATGATCATTGATTATTTCTAGCTAATAATGGCAGCAGTAGAAATAGAAGCGATGACAACCAACAGGGCGATCGCTCCCCAAATTACATAGCCACGTTTTTCTTGTGCAGAGGGCGCTTCTGCATAGTACATAGCAGGTTCTTTGGCAAAGTTGTTGATGATTCCATTTTCGTCAGAGATAGTAGTCATAATTTTTTCCTGCGCTGATTAACTTATATTAACAATCTTAACAGATATGTAACAAAATATTAACTATACTTGACATACTTAACTCTATCTTAAGATTTTGTAGTAGAGAGAGAGGAAAGCCCTAAAGCATAAACGATCGCCAATACTCTCAGGCTTTTTGTGCGCTTTTTTCACGGTTATCGATTGAAACTTAAATTTGACAGAAATCTATACGGGCATTGATTTGAGCAACACAAAATAACGTTAAGATAATTAAGAACTATTAAGCGCTGTTTGTATGTCTTCTTCCAGCAATGGTCTTCGAGATAACGGTAATAATATCGAGGTTAAGCCTACTTCTATTGAAGAAAATGTGATTCGTATTAAAGGTGCTAGACAGCATAATTTAAAAAATGTCGATCTAGAGTTACCTCGCAATAAATTGATTGTATTTACTGGTGTTTCTGGTTCGGGTAAATCTTCTCTGGCGTTTGATACAATTTTTGCGGAGGGACAGAGACGGTATGTAGAATCGCTCAGTGCGTACGCTCGTCAGTTTTTGGGTCAGTTAGATAAGCCCGATGTGGATGCTATTGAAGGCTTGAGTCCTGCTATCTCCATCGATCAAAAGTCCACTTCCCATAATCCCCGTTCAACAGTGGGGACTGTTACAGAAATTTACGATTATTTAAGATTACTATTTGGTCGGGCAGGAGAACCCCATTGTCCTCATTGCGATCGCCCGATTATACCGCAGACGATTGATGAAATGTGTGATCGCATTATGGAATTACCTGACCAGACTAAGTTTATGGTGTTAGCTCCCGTGGTGCGGAGCAAAAAAGGTACTCACAAACAGTTGCTTTCTAGTCTTACAGCTCAAGGTTTTGTGAGGGTTCGAGTTGACGGTCAGGTGTTTCAGCTAGATGACAATATTGATTTAGATAAAAATCACAAACATGATATTTACGTGGTGGTAGATCGCTTAGTCAAAAAAACAGGCATTCAAGAGCGGTTAGCAGATTCTTTAGGAACTTGTTTAAAACTAGCAGATGGCATAGCGGAGATTGAGATTATTCCTGCTGATACTCAGGAAAAGCCAGAAAGCATGACTTTTTCCGAGAATTTTGCCTGTCCCGAACATGGTGCAGTAATTGAAGAACTATCCCCCCGTTTATTTTCGTTTAATTCTCCTTATGGTGCTTGTCCTGACTGTCATGGTTTAGGGAGTCATCGCACCTTTTCGGCTGAATTAGTAGTTCCCGACCCTCAACAACCAGTTTATAGTGCGATCGCTCCTTGGTCGGATAAAGACAATTCTTACTATCTTTCCTTGTTACATGGTGTGGGACAGGCTTTTGGTTTTGAGATTCAAACTAAGTGGTCCGATCTAACTTTAGAACAGCAAGATGTAATTCTC
>JBDKJC010000075.1:0-9173 GCA_039796815.1 Cyanobacteriota bacterium
CAGTCAATCTCTTCCCAAACAGAATTAATGCTGGTGATGGGATATTCTGGCGTAGGGAAAACAACCTTAGTACAAGAACTGTATCAACCGATTACGGAAAAACAGGGTTATTTTATCTCGGGCAAATTTGCTCAATTTCAGCGCAATATTCCTTATTCTGCGGTAGTCGATGCCTTGACTGATTTAGTCAAGCAACTATTAGGAGAAAGCACCCTCCAACTCAATCGCTGGCGAAAAAAGCTATTAACTGTATTAGGCGTAAATGGTCAACTAATAATTAATGTTATTCCCGAAATCGAATTAATTATTGGGAAACAGCCAGCTTTATCAGAATTAACAGCCATAGCAGCTCAAAATCGCTTTGATTTGGTCTTTACAAGTTTTATACGCGTTTTTTGCTCCCAGAAACATCCTTTAGTGATCTTTCTTGATGATCTACAGTGGGCAGATTCTGCCAGTTTAAAATTAATCGAGCGGATCATGCTCGATGCCGATTTTAGCTATCTGTTCTTGATCGGCTCTTATCGCCATAATGAGATTAATGCTATTCATCCCTTAACTATTACCCTAGACAAGCTGCGACGAGAAGGAGCAATAGTCAATCAAATTATTTTAAAGCCCCTAGCTATTAATCAGATTGAGCAGTTAATTGCCGATACCCTCAATCAAGAACGAGAATATGTGCGATCGCTTGCCGAATTAGTCTGGCAGAAAACTAATGGCAATCCTTTTTTTATCAATGAATTTCTCAAAAGCATCTATGCAGATAATCTGCTGGTATTTAATCCCGCTCAATATTCGGTGAATGAAGCTAAAAACCATCGCGGATACTGGCAATGGGACCTCAAACAGATTGAAAAGATTAGTAGCACCGATAATCTGGTCCAGTTCATGATCGGCAAAATGCAAAAATTGCCTCAATCTACCCAAGAGATATTGAGTCTAGCAGCTTGCATTGGGGCAGAATTTGACTTGAACACCATTTCAATTATCTGTGGCAGATCTGCTGAATCGCTGTTTGAAAATTTAACTCCAACGATTAATGCTGGTTTAATTATTCCTCTATCAGAATTAGATGAGCAGTTACTAATTCAACATTATAAATTTGGACACGATCGTATTCAACAAGCAGCTTATAATCTAATTGATGAATCACAAAAGCGATCTATTCATTTTCAAATTGGTCACTTACTTTGGGAGCTAACTCCAGACGAGGAATTAGCCGAAAAAATCTTTAAAATTGTCGATCATCTCAATTTAGGACAGCAACTGGTAAGCGATCGCTTACAGGGCGATCAAATTGCTCAACTAAACTTATTAGCAGGACAAAAAGCCAAGGCAGCCAACGCTTATGATGCAGCACTTAAGTATCTTAAACTCGGTCAAGAATTTTTAACAGATGAAAGCTGGTTGACTAATTACCATCTGATCCTGGCTCTTTATTCTGAGGCAGCAGAAGTAGCCTATTTAAATGGCGATTTTGAGCAGATGGAACGTTTCGCTTCAATGGTGCAACAACAAGCTCAAACTTTGTTAGATCGAGTCAAGGTTTATCAAGTACAGCTCGAAGCTTACCAGGCACAAAATCAAAATTTAACAGCAATTCAACTGGCCCTAACTCTACTAGAAAATTTAGAGTTTACCTTTTCCCCTTCGTCGCAATTATTAGACATTCAACAAGAACTAGCTAAAATTCAAACAAATTTGGCTGGCAGACAGATTGAGGATTTAATTAGCTTACCTCAAATGATTGACCCAGAAAAATTAGCTGTCATGAAGATCGCCAGTTCGATCTTTTCTTCAATTTTTATTGCTGCACCCCAATTCTTACCCATACTAGTGTCTAAGCAAGTGAATTTGTCGATTCAATCGGGAAACACTTCATTATCGGCTTTTGCTTATGTTAACTATGGGCTAATTCTTTGCGGTGTAGCAGGTGAGATCGAAACAGGCTATAGATTTGGACGGCTGGCTTTAAATATTGCTGATAAATTACGCACACCAGAACTACTGCCTAAAATAATCGCTGTATTTTCCTCGGCAATTAGTATCTGGCAAGAACCAGTTAGAGACTCATTAGCATCTCTACAATCTGCCTATCAAATTGGCTTAGAAATGGGCGATTTATACTATGGAACTACCTGCGCCTATATCTACTCGTTTCATTCAGCTTTTGTCGGCAAAGAACTTACTCAATTAGCAGCAGAAATAGCAGCCTATGACCGCGTTTTTAGTAAACTCAAACAGCAAAATACCCTTAATTATCTTAAAATTTACGGTCAAACTGTCTTGAATTTAATGGGTTGCGCTCAAACTCCCTCTTGTTTACTGGGGGAACTTTATGATGAAGAAGCAATGCTGACCATGCACCAGTCGGCGAACGATCGCTATGCTCTTTGTGCTTTATACGTTAACAAATTATATCTGTGTTGTCTGTTTGGCGAATACCATCAGGCAGTAGCCAACGCCAATCAAGCCCAAGAGTATTTAGATGGAGCAACAGCAACCTTACTTATTCCTCTATTTAATTTTTATGATACTTTAGCCCATTTAGGTATTTACAATTCTGTGTCAATTTCCGAGCAGCAGCAAATATTAGTCAGAGTTTCTGCCCGTAAAACTAAGCTCCAGCAGTGGGCAGATCATGCTCCCATGAATTATTTGCACAAATTGTACTTAATCCAAGCAGAACAATATCGCATTCAAGGTTTTTATCTTCAAGCAATGGATTTTTACGATCGCGCCATCGCTGAAGCTAGAGAACATAAATATATTAATGAAGAAGCTTTTGCCAACGAATTGACAGCAAAGTTCTATTTAGATTGGGGTAAAGTTAAAATTGCACCAGTCTACCTAAATGAAGCACGCTATCTTTATTCTCTTTGGGGAGCAACCGCCAAGGTTGAAGATTTGCAGACTAAATACCCACAGTTTTTAACTGTATTTTCTCCTGCTACTTCGATGACAGAAAAGCTCAGAACTAAGACTTCCAACACTCGTTCAGGAGAAGTCTTGGATTTAGCCACGATCATCAAAGCATCTCAAGCGATTTCCAGCGAGATAGTTTTGGACAAATTACTCGCCAGACTGATGAAAATTCTGATTGAGAGTGCTGGGGCGCAGATTGGCTGTCTGATTCTAGAAACCGAGGGGCAACTTCTAATAGAGGCTTCTGGTTCAGTAGATGCAGATGACGTGACTGTGATCAAATCGCTTCCCATTCGAGGCTGCCTCCCTACTTCAATTATTAACTATGTTGCTCGTACTCAAAAAACTATACTCAAAAATAATGCAGCTAGAGAGAGTGATTTTAATCAAGATCCTTATCTTAAATCTCATCAGATTAAATCTCTCTTATGTACGCCACTAATTGACCAGGGCAAACTACGGGGTATTGTCTATTTAGAAAACAATCTGATCGCCGGCGCATTTACCCAAGAAAGATTAGAAATTCTCCAAGTTTTATCTAGCCAAGCAGCGATCGCGATTACCAATGCCAAACTCTACACCGAACTCCAGGAAAATCAAAGCCGTCTGGCGCAGTTTTTAGAAGCGATGCCTGTCGGCGTATCTGTTCACGAACTCACAGGGGAAGTCTACTATGCCAATCAAATAGCCAAGAAGTTAGGGCAAGAAAGCAACGCTCCGCCACACATCACGACCGAGCAAATAGCAGAAGTTTATCGAGTCTATAAAGCGGGAACAGAACAATTATACCCAGTAGCAGAATTCCCCATTGCCCGTGCGCTCGCTGGTGAAACGGTCACAAAAGACGATCTGGAACTGCACTTGACTAATGAAATTATGCCCCTGGAAGTTTCTGCTACCCCAATTTTTGATGAAACGGGCAAAATTAAATATGCGATCGCTGCTTTTGCCGATATCAGCGAACGTAAGCACTTAGAAGCAGAACGCATTCTGTTTACCCATAAACTTGAACTGAAGAACATCGCCTTGCAACAGGCAAAAGATGAATTGGCTTTGGCTAACCGCACCCTAGAACAAAAAGTTCAAGAACGCACCCATGAACTATCTCAAACTTTAGAAATTCTCAAAGCCACCCAAGCAGAACTATTGTTTGAAAACGAGTTACTTAAAAGTGCCGAACCAGATGCTACTTTTGACTATCAAGTAGGGGGAAGTTTACCGATGGATGCTCCTACTTATGTCGTGCGCTCGGCAGATCGTAGTCTTTACAAGGCTTTAAAGCAGGGAGAATTTTGTCATGTACTCAATCCTCGGCAAATGGGCAAGTCTAGCTTAATGGTACATATGATGCACCACCTCCAGCATGAAGGATTTAGCTGTGGGGCGATCGATCTGACCCGAATCGGCAGCGAAAATATTACCCCCGAACAATGGTATAAAGGCTTTACTGTAGAACTATGGCGCAGTTTTAATTTACTCAGAAAGGTGAAGCTCAAAACTTGGTGGCAAGAAAGAGTAGATATTTCTCCTGTGCAGCGGTTGAGTCAATTTATCGAAGAAGTTTTGCTGGTTGAGGTAGGACCACAAGATCCTGCTATGCCACAAAAAATAGTAATTTTTATCGATGAAATTGATAGTGTCCTGGGCTTGAATTTCCCAGTCAATGACTTTTTTGCCTTTATTCGTTCTTGTTATAATCAGCGCAGTATTAATCTGGAGTATCAGCGTTTAACTTTTGCTTTTTTTGGTGTTGCTACTCCCTCAGATTTAATGACCGATATTCAGACAACTCCCTTTAATATTGGTCAGGCAATCCAACTAGAGGGCTTTAAAGAGCATGAAGCACAACCTTTACTGCAAGGACTAAGCGAAAAAGTAAGTAATCCCCAAACGGTATTAAAAGAAGTATTAGCCTGGACGAGTGGTCAGCCTTTTTTGACTCAAAAGCTATGTAAACTGATTCGCAATACTTCATCTTCTATCCCTAGCAACACAGAAGCTGCCTGGATCGAAAACTTAGTGCAAACCAAGATTATTGCCAATTGGGAAGCTCAAGATGAGCCTGAACATTTGAGAACTATTCGCGATCGCCTACTCAAAAGTAAACAGTCTGCCCAACTAATAGAGCTTTATCGCCAAATTTTGCATCAAACAGAGGTTATCGCAACTAATAGTTCAGCGGAAAGAGAATTGCTGTTGTCGGGGCTAGTTGTGAAGCAACAGAAAACTTTAAAAGTTCAAAACCGTATTTATCAATCAATCTTTATTTAATTTCTATTTAATTTCTTCTGGCTGATAATAACGATCTTCATAAGAGCGATCGTAAATATAGTTTAAGTCTTGATCGCGATCGAGAGTTTGACGGACGATATTCATTGTTCTAGCTAAAAGATAATTAGATTCTTGAGTCATGGCTACAGGGAAATAGCTAAATCCTAGCTTGAGAATATCGTCAACTCCACTAATAATACCTGAGAGAAAATCTTGATTCTCGGGAAAAAATCGCACTGACCAATCGACAAATATTGGTTGCCAACTAATTTTATGGCCACGATCGTATTGCTGATAACGTTCTATTAGTACTGCTAAATGAGCGCGATGTTTTTCAATGGTTTCAATTGCCTCGTCTGAATTGTTGGGTGCAAAATATTTTTTGATTACGTTACGGGCAAATGCTGTCAGGCTATTTTGACGAGAAAAGGTTGAATAATAAAGATTGGAGCTAGATTGTTGCCAGGCGTAGCTAGAACCCAAATAGAGAGTTGCTTGTCCCCCAACATAGCTATCTATCCACCCCCCTGCTACACCCATACGAGCATTGAGCAGTTGATTCCCTCTAAGCAAATTGCGCGTACTAGGAATCAGTTTGAATTTGGGTTGATCCTGCCAGTTTTTTTCGGCTAATGGTTGATAAAAATGATTTACTCCTGCTGCTAAGTTTGAAGTTTTGCCTGTGAATAAAGGCGATAAACGATGAATTCCAACTGGTAGCAGATCTGGTTCTTTTACGCCATGTCGAATCATGGTGTAATAATCAGGCACAACATTAATTACATACTTTCCCACATAGGGGTCATTGCGCTTAACTTGCTGCTGATAAAAAGGAGATTCAATCATTCGTTTCGCTGTAGCTTCATTAGCAAAGACAAAAGGAACTAAAGTCTCGATTGGTGGAGCTTGCGATCGCATTTTTTTATAATCTTCGGTTGACTTAGTAAAGGCTAATTCGGCATAGGTTAAAGCCAAAATACCATCAGCGGGCTGTTGAGCTAGAGCCTTACGTACTGGATGCTGGGGATTATCTCGAAAATCATCTCGATCTTTTTGTCTAGCTGTTCTGGGATAGTTCGCATTTTGATACAGCTGGTCGAGAATCGTCTGAGATTGATGCCAAATGTCCAGGGTAACTTGACGATATTCCTCGAAAACTTCTGGGTCATCAACTACTGTTTCTAAGTCAGCTAGGCTTTTGTAGCGTATAAACTGATTCAGTTGAGCCACTTGCTCGACATCCGCCTGAGAAATATGCTGCGCCAACATAACTCTAGTGCCAAAATCGAGCATCACTCTTTCCAAGCTATACTGCGATGTCCACCAAGGCGGGTTTGGTTGGGAATCACCATCTAGAGAGGTATAAAACTTGACCACCTCTGGACTAAAATCGGCAGCTAGTGCCATGTATAGTAGCGATCTGGCTAAAATTTGTGCTTCTTTTCTGGTCATGTTTTGAGGACTAAAATCTGCCCGCGCAAACAATTGTTTATTTTGCAATAGTGAGCCATAAGCAGCAACAAAAGCACTTCCAGAACTTGCCCCAGAAATACAAGCCAGATTAAATCTGGCACCTTGGGGAGCTTGTGCCACCGCATCTCTAATTATTTCTGCTGCCCAAGTAAAACTAGCAGCCCAATTGTAACCATTTCCCGAAGTAGAAAGACAAACAATTTCCTCTGCTGAAGTAACATCATTAACAACTTTGGTTTCATTGGCATGAACTGATTTAATTGAAATATTTGAAATATTTATCGCTATTAAACTTACAAGCCAAAAAAGTTTCATTAAAAATACCGTCGATATAATTCACAACCTGCTACTGCTTTATCGCCTAATTGCTTAATCACCCCCATACTACTCAGCTTATAGGCGACGATTGGATCTAAGGTTACAGGTCCGCTCGCCTGGAAAACAGTATCAAGAGCTTGGTCTAATTCAGGCTGTCTTTGCAAGGTTGCCCAATGACGTTGCAGGTGATTAGCATAAATTCCCATAGCCGTAGGAGCAGTTGCTAGCAGTTGCGACATAGTTATTTCTTGCCGACTAAGATGATAAAGAGCCAAGTTAACCAGTGCAGGATGTCCCCCCACCATAGACATTAGCTGTTTACCTAAAACGCCATCTTCCCAGTTGAGTCCGTAGCGTTGAGCTAACTGCTGCACTTGTGCTAAGTTGAAATCCTCTAACTGAATTGGTAAACCCACATTAAACGGTGACTGATTGAGCTGAAGCGGGACATAAATTTCTGTTGAGTGAATGACAATTAATCGCAACTTTTGCCAAATAGGCAGTCTTTTCGCCTCTTCATACCACGAACGCAATAAAGGCAAAAAATCTTTCGCTACTTGGGGATGTTCAAAAACTTGATTGACTTCATCTAACGCCAAGACCAAGGGAGTATCAATCGATTCTAGAATATAATCCTGTAAATAAAGAGTCGAGCTAATTTTACTGCCCATATCTTCATCCCAATACTCATCTAGCATTGGTTTGCGCCCAAGTTGACGGCTAATATTGGCACACAGCCAGCGCAAAAATTGATTCAAATCTTCTAAAATTGCTTGATCGGCTTGCTCCAGATTTAAGCCAACGGTATGGTAATTGTGCTGATTAGCATAGTCGAGAATTCTTAGTAACAGTGAAGTTTTACCCATTTCTCTGGGAGCTTTAATTCTAATTAAAGCCCCTGGTTTCCTAATTTCTCGCTCTACTTGCTCCTTAACAGCAAAGCGTTCGAGATAAAAGGGGGAGTTTAAAGGTACTGAGCCACTAGGGTAGCTGGGTAAAGCATCTGGTTTAATCTGGAGAGATTTAGCTAGATCTTGCTTGGGGGTTTCTGTTTCTAAAGCCATTTGATTAGTCGTAACATAAGACTCTAGTAACAAACGACAGTTTTTTTTGGTCACGCGCTGACCGATAAGTTGCGACAATCGCTGATATAACTCTGGGGCAACAACAGTAGTAAAATAGCCAGGACTATAATCTGCTTCTAGAGCAATTTGATTGTAGGTTTTAAATTGCCAATTGCCGCGCAAAATCAGAATTTCTGTAGCATGAAGAGGACGATCTTGGTTGTTAATTAGTTGGCGGTCAATTGTTTCAAGAATGCGATCGAGATTCATGAAGATTAAAAACTGATTTTGGCACTATCAATCAATTTCGCTGCTTAATAACAGTTAAATTGATGAAGTTAAGCAAATTTTAGGCAATTTATCCTAGGTATAGTCAATAATTGTTACTCTTCTTTACTAATTTTTTGCACTTTTGAGCAAACTAAACTGAAGAATAGCTTTCCCTAGTTGCGAAGCAACAGCAGATTTTAAGCTGAATTTCGGCTAGAACGTTCTCTGGCTATGACAATTTTCCATACTTCTGACCACTGTTGCTCGATCAGAGTTCTCATTTTTACCGATTGCCACTCAGGCAGTTTGTTTTTATTACTTTTACTTTTACTTTTATTAGGTGTATTCATAGATAGATCAAGTAAGATTATCTAGCTTGGGCAGTTTTTACCGACAATTAACAAAATTGGCGATCGCTAATTTAAATAAACTATAAGCAGAAGCTTAAAAGCGATTTATATTTGAATTAAATTACCACTCAGATCCCGAAACTCAAAAGTTCCCACTTCTTCTCGATAGGTGCGCTTGATATCTCGCAAGATACTAATTGCCATTTTCTCTCCCAGCAGATTGCCGCCAGTTTCAATACCGTTGCCTTGACGGTCAAACGCAGCATTCCAACCAGAAACTGTCCCATCGGTACGCCAATTCATCCCCGCGCCGTCACGGAATAAGGTAACATTGGCAATCAACTTATTAAGCTCGCCATGGATAGTCAGCGTCGGACCTCTAAAATCTCCTAATTGCTGACCATGATCGATGGGCATCTTGGGATGGAAAAATTCACCATCAGCAAAAAATGCTTTGGCAATAGTTACAGCAGCAGCGACAGATGTCGAATGTCCACTA
>JBDKJC010000076.1:0-9157 GCA_039796815.1 Cyanobacteriota bacterium
GTAATGGAAACCTCATGTTCTCCCGAACAACCACCGAATAGTAAACCAACTTTTTGCTTGTTCATGTTAGCTCAGTTATATCCCCAAAATCTCACCAGTAATGCTACATCATCTTTTAAGATTTTGGTTAGCCAGATAATCGGGGAGTAAAATTGGTTTATCAATAAATGCGATCGCAGATACGGGACTAATCTTACTTTTCCAGTGGCTTAAAAGTATTTATAATATTTTTTAAGTTTCTCAAATGACGTATTGAAATAAGAAGAGATAGTAGCAATGAGTTTGTTATCTAACTTACAGTTGATGAGCCAATACAATCAGTGGATGAATCAAAAAATATATCAAGTTGCTCAACAATTGGGTAACGAGAAAATTCAACAAGACCAGGGGGCATTTTTTGGCTCGCTTTTTGGCACACTCAATCATATTTATGTAGCAGACATTATTTGGCTTAGACGCTTTGCTCAACATGCAAAAAACTATCAAAGTCTCAATCAATTGCCAGAGTTATCGAGCTACACCAAACTAAATCAAACTGTAGCTAATGATTTAGAAAGTCTAAATAAGTTGAGACAAGAATTAGACAATATAATTATTAATTGGTGTCAAGAAATAGATCCTGAAGATTTAGAAGATAATCTATCATATATTGATACTAAAGGAAATTCTTACCAGAAAAACTTTGCTCAATTGATACATAATCTTTTTAATCATCAAACTCATCATCGTGGACAAGTCTCCACTTTAATTAGTCAACAGGGATTAGATGTGGGCGTTACGGATTTACTAGAAATTATTCCTGAGCAATAAAACTTGCGAGTAACCAGATTTCGGCATTTTAGTTTGAGGATCAAAACAAAACTATGCTGAAAAAAGACTGGATTTCATAATCTTGCTTAAGATATTTAGTATACTTTGCCCTACAAGCTAAAATAGATCACATAAGACTACCCGCTATAAACAGCAAATTATCTATAGTCTTTATAGTTTTCTATTAAAGGGAAATGTTTTTTATTGTAAACGTTTACTTAAAGTATATTAATGTTTTATTTAAATAAATCAAATAAAAATAAGCTTATTGCTATAGTTATCGGATTTACATTAGCGATTACTACGAATAATTTAGTCTATGCTAAAAATTTAGAATCCAGTAATAAAAGTATTCAGAGATTAGATAATTCTACTAAATTCATTACTGCTCAAGCATATCAACAACTAAATTTTGATCACAACTATTATCAAAATTTATCTGAGGCAGATAGCTTTTATCGTCAGGGAAATCTCGATCGCGCAAGAGAAATTCAACAGCGTGTCAAACCAAGATTTAATCCGACAGCAACTGTTCCTCCTGCTTTTGATGATGTAGCAAAATTAGATGCTCAGGAGCAACAATCTTGGCAAAGTATTAATGCTGCGATCGAAAATGATCCAGAATTAGCAGAAGAAGTGACTAGTCAAATTTTTGAGCCTTTACAGAGTTTAGTTAAAGAAAATCCTGGTTTCATTCCTGGTCATATCTTATTAGCAGATACTCACGATTTATATAGCGAAAAAGAACCTGCTTTAGAAGTTATCGAAAAAGCGGCAGAAATGTATCCTGCTAGAAAAGATGTTTTAGATACCAAAATTGATTTACTGCTACTTTATGGTAAACCTCTAGAAGCTTCTATTGCAGCGCGGGAATTTGCTTTTAACAATCCCGATCGTTCTCAAAGTAAAACTTATCAAGAAGCAGCCAATCAGTATTTTACCCAGTATAAGAAAAAGCTCAACCGTAGAGTTACTACATCAGGAATACTGGGTACTATTGGTCAAGTAGCTACAGGAAACGAATTCGGCGCGTTAGAAATTGGTCAGGCTTTACTGGCAGGAGAAAAATTAGCAGGACAGTCTTTTGCTCAGAATATTAAGGCTCAAGCGAAAATGGTTAACAACGACCAACAACTAAAATACCTCAATGATATTGGTCAAAAATTAGCCAAACTAATGGGTCGAGATGAGTTTGAGTATGAATTCAATATTATTGAAGATCCGACTCCTAACGCTTTTGCTTTGCCAGGAGGCAAGATATTTTTTCATACAGGAATGCTAGAGTTGATGGATTCTGAGGCGGAGTTGGCGGGAGTCTTAGCTCATGAAATAGCGCACTCTGTTTTGTCTCACAGCTATAAACAGATTGGGGAAAGTGCTTTAACTGGTACAGCTTCCAATTTAATTTCTAGTATATTGGGAAGCGAAGCAGGAGCAGTTTCTAATGTGGGTGGATTGTTACTGAGTCAGAAATTTAGTCGTGATAAAGAGAAACAATCTGATATTTTAGGTTTGAGAGTATTAGATGCTGCGGGATACTCGGCTGATGGCTTATATAACGTGATGGCAAAACTCAAAAAAGTCTCTGGTGGTGGGGCAAACTTACTATCTAGTCACCCTGCTTCAGAAGAAAGAATGCGTTATTTAGAAGAGTTGATTCAGACTAATGGTTACAACCGCTATGGTTATGAAGGCGTAGACGCTTATCGTAAGGTATTTCCTCGCTAATAATCTGAAAAGGGCGAATAACCATTCGCCCCTACAGGAAATTTTATCCCGATTCAGCTTGACGGATTGAATATTGTTCGCGGTTAAATTCTTTTTGTTCTTCAGTTAAAACATCGTAATTATCAATTGGTGGACGCATATCCCATTGAGTCTCAGCAAACATCAATAAGTTGGTAGTCATCACTAAACCTGTTGTGAAAAACTGCCAACCTAGACAAAAAGGTAAGATGGCTATTCCCAAGATATGAAATAATCCTGACATCATAAAGGCACGCGATCGCAATCCAATTCCTGTACAAAAATAACCCACGGCACTCAAACCAAGCCATAAATGACATAGGTGCATTAGAACTATTCCTGAACCATAGTAAATACCGAAATTGGTGATCGCTACACCACCTAGCATCAGAACTATCCAGGCATACAGCACCCAGCGTAGTCGTTCAACTTGAACCCAGAAATGAGTTAAAACAGTCATGCCTATCGTACCAACTATCGTTAATACAGACCAAACAGTAGCCTGTGTTATCCAGTCAATAGGAGCAAACTGGGCTGTAAAAAAGATTATGGCTGTGATTAAACCCCAAACAACAAAAACTTGGTCAATTCTGGTATAAATATTGTTAAATAAAGTCTTATTTCTAATCTGTAATCTTAGTTTTAATAGACCTTGACGATCCTGAAAATCTAATGCGTGCTGTTTACGACGGATAATTTGCTCGACAGAGTTAAACAAAGGCATTTAATTATAAATTTATCTGGAAGTAAATTGTGTAACTTTTATGTAACTTTAGTATATTAAAAATTCAATAGCTCCTAGCTTCTAGCCTCTAGCTGCTAGCGCAGAATTCGGATTTGAAATCCGAATTACTGCTGACCAGTGCATTCCGCACCATCAAAATTTTTCCTAAAGGATATCCTAAAGGACTAGCTGACGCGATAGCTAACCCTTTAGGGTCGCGTCGCACTTCGCTATGATTTTGATGGGGGGTCTTAAACCCCTGAAGCTATAAGCTAGTAGCTTTTTGATAACAATTCAACATGAGATTTTGGGGACTTAGTGACTTAGGGAATCATTTTAATTAACATCATTATTCTTATCCCCAGTCGATCTAACTGGCATTTTTTCCATCAAATCAATATTTTTTCGCAGCACTAGCTGGTAACGACCAAATTTGGTTAACACCATCAGTGACAGTATAAGGACCAGAGATTATGGTACTTGAAAAAGCTGCCGTTTGCAGATCGAAAATTTCGTCTATTCCTGATTTAAATTCTAAACAGCTAATCATTTGTCTCGTCTGCAAATCAACTACAGAAATACCGCATTTAAGTTCATTAAAGCGATCGCTAATTGGTAAATTACCAAAAATAGCAGTTTCACGAATCTTAGACAGGCCAATAAAAGCATACTTGCCGACAATTGCCATACCCCGAGTATATCCAGGTAACACCAGGATCGTCTCCTGGTTACCCGAATTAGGATCTACGGTAATTAGTTCTCCCTTTCCCGAATTAAGCACCCACAAAACACCATGATACATTCTGGGAGAATGAGGCATGGATAAGCCTTCGGTAATTACTTGACTACTCGGCACTTCTAAGATGCATCCTGCATGAGCTTTTTGCTCGCGCCAACCGCCAGGGGTATCTGTCCTACCCAAAACCGTAACATATTTAGGCACTCCGTTGACCATCGCCATGCCGTTAAGATGACAACGATCTTCAGGAGCGATCGCCGTGATGAAATTTGGTTGCCACTGAGGGAGAAAATTATAGTTGTTACTTAAAGTGCAAAGACAGGAAAATCGCGTATTAACAATCCATAATTCCTGACCTCCCCAAGCTAAATCGTGAATGGAAATATCTCCTGTATACTGTCCGCTTTTAGTGAGAAAACAAGCATCATGGCTACCAGCAGGTTCAATCTGCGCTGCTATGTCAGTGTCATTTTTGAGAAAATAAACCCAATCTTTTCCCCCAACTGCCATTCGAGACTTATTAACCGCTATACCCATCGCCCGTTCAAAATTATGAAAGGTAATTTTAAGAGTATCCTCTTGAACGGTGACAACTCCCAATTTACCCGCTTGATAGGTAGAGAAAAAGAGAGATATTTGAAGGTGTTTAAGAATCTCAGCCAGGTTATTACTGTGTTCGTAACTTACTTCCCGTAAATTTTCTGGAGTCTCAGTATTGTCTTTGTCGGCAGGTTGAAACATTAATAAAAATTGCCAGATTAGAGATTAATTAATATTGTCAGCCAAGAGGTTGAAATCTCAACCCCTTGCCGATTATTTAAATCGTTTTAAAGTTTTTTAAAGTTATCAGACGTTAACTGTTCGGTATCAATTTCATGAAGAGTCGCCAATACTTCGGCTCCAAGCAAAATATTATGCTCGGCGAAACTTAGATCCTCAAACTGCAAACCATCAGCTAAACCAAGGCGATCGGTACCTAAATAAAAGGGTGAATTAAAATCGATAATCTGATCGGATCCAGCACCAGATTTCAACACAAAAATATCGTCACCGTCACGACCTCGGAGGATGTCATTACCAATCCCTCCATCTAGCAAATCGCGATCGTCACCTCCCGTTAAGATATCATCGCCACGTCTTCCCCTTAAAATATCGTTACCGTTGCCACCCCAAAGCTTATCGTTACCATTTCCGCTACTGAGGGTATCGTTACCGTTAGCACCCATTAGATTATCAATACCTGTATTACTAATCAGGCGATCGCTTCCATCACCACCATCAATGTAGTCATTTCCTCCACAGCTAACAACAGTGTCATTTCCGCTCAAAGCTTGAATTTCCTCAGCGCGATCGCCACCCAATAAATTGTCTGAATCTTCAGAGCCATTAATTAAAATAGGTGTTGCGTCTATTGATGAATTATCAAAGGTTAACTTAAACAGTTCTCGTCCAGTTTGACTGATGTCTGCACGGAAAAATAATTCATTACCAACAACAGTTAATTCGCCAGGAGAAGAACTGTAGCCATAGATGTCGTCATAATATTTAGTTTTTCCTGGACTAATATCCGCTGCTAATTGAGTTCCTTCGGGCGTACCGTCGCTGACAAATAGCTCTCGACCATTCTCTCCATCATCAGCAGCGAAGTATAGCTTGCCATTAAATTCAACCAAGCTATCAGGAGCAGAGCTATTAATAGAGCCATAGCTATTTTCTCCTGGATAAAGATCTGCCACTAATTGAGTTCCTTCGGCGGTACCGTCACTGACAAATAATTCATCGCCATGAACACCATCATTCGCTGTGAAATATAGCTTTCCATTGAATTCAAAAAAGTTATCAGGGTAAGAGCTATAAGCAAAGCCGTTGTTATTTTCCCCTGGATAAAGATCCGTCATTAGTTGAGTTCCTTCGGTAGTACCGTCACTGACAAATAACTCATCGCCATGAACACCATCATCCGCTGTAAAATATAGCTTGCCATTGAATTCAAGGAAGTTATCAGCAAAAGAGCTAAGCTTACCGTATTTATCCTCCCCTGGATAAAGATCTGCCACTAATTGAGTTCCTTCGGCGGTACCGTCGCTGACAAATAACTCATTGCCATGAACACCGTCATTCGCTGTGAAATATAGCTTGTTATTGAATTCAAAAAAGTTATCAGGAGCAGAACTATTCATATAGCCGTATTTATCCTCCCCTAGACTGATATCTGCGACTAATTTAGTTCCCTCAGCAGTACCGTCACTGACAAATAGCTCTTCACCATGAACACCATCACCCGCTGTGAAATATAGCTTGTCATTTAATTCAACGAAGTTCCGAGGAAAAGAGCCATAAACAAAGCCGTATTTATTTTCTCCTGGAACGATATCTGCGACTAATTTAGTTCCCTCAGCAGTACCGTCACTGACAAATAATTCATCACCATGAACACCATCATCCGCTGTAAAATATAGCTTGTCATTAAATTCAACGAAGTTATTAGAAGCAGAACCACGACCAGAGCCGTCGTTTCTTTTTTCTGGATCGAGAACCGCCACTAATTTAGTACCTTCGGCCGTACCATCGCTGACAAATAGCCCATCACCATGAACACCATCATTTGCTTTGAAGTATAGCTTGTCCTTGAATTCAACTAAGCCATCAAAAAAACGGATATTTTCTCCTGGATTGGGATCTATAACTAATTGAGTTCCTTTAGCCGTACCGTCACTAACATATAGCCTACTGCCATGAACACCATCATCCGCTGTGAAATACACTTTACCTTTAAATTCAAGCAAGTCACTAGGGTAAGAGTCATCAGGATATATTGAATATGTGGACGGATAGTCGCTAGGGCTATGATAGCTGTTATAAAAGCTAGGGTTAATATCCTTAATTAATACGACTTTACCTAATTTATCATCCATTTGTTTGATTATTTTTTAGTAATAAATATAGTAACGATCGCTGATTGTTCTTAAGACCACTTGTTTTAAACAAATACATCCTAAAGAACTGTTTCGTGAGACGAAGCAGGACGCGATGTTAGGAGGACGCAACCCTTTAGGGCTAATCTTTTAGGACACCTTTTAGGGTTAAGAGTCTTTAATATTTTCAAATCAATCGCACATTGATTCACCAATTAAACCATCCAAAAGTTTTTTCGACGACCCAAACCAAAGTTAATTAATTATTACTCTCAAAAAAGGGGTTGAAATTTCAACCCCTTACGGATTATTTAGATGGTTTTAAAGTCACCAGATGTTAGTTGGTCGGTATTAATTCCATTAAGAGTCACCAACACTTGTTCCCCAACTAGAATAGTCTGACCAGCAAAACTTAAGTCATCAAACTGTAAACCATCGGCTAAACCAAGCTGATCGCCTCCTATATTTAAGTTGCCGCCTAAATTAAAGTCGACAATCGTATCAGATCGATCGCCCGACCTCAAAACAAAGACATCATCACCGTTACCGCCATCCAGGGTATCATTACCAATCCCCCCATCTATTAGATCGTTATCACCACCTCCAGTTAAGCGATCGTTGCCATTACCTGAATTTAAGACATCGCTACCGTTGCCACTCAAAAGGATGTCATTACCGTTACCGCTATTAAGGGTATCGTTCCCATTTCCGCCAATGAGACTATCATTACCTTCACCACCAGTTAGGAGATCGTCTCCGTCACCACCGTCAACAGTATCATTTCCGCCACGGCCATCAACAGTATCTTGACCACTTAAAGCTTGAATTTGCTCAGAGCGATCGCTACCCAATAAATTGTCTGAAGCATTGGAGCCATTAATTAATGCTGGTGTTTCACTGATTGAATCATCAAGGGTTAACTTGTACAGTTCAGTTCCAGTTTCACCATTATCGGCACTGAAAAATAATTCATCACCAACGACAGTTAATTCGGAAGGATAAGAACCATAGCTATAACCGTAGTTATTTTCCCCTGGACGGATATCTGCTACTAGTTGAGTTCCTTCGGCGGTACCGTCAGTAACAAATAGCTCATTGCCACTTTCGCCATTATTCGCCGTGAAGTAGAGTTTGTCATTGAATTCCACAAAATTACTTGGAGAAGAACCATAGCTGTAACCGTAGTTACTTTCGCCTGGACGAAGATCTACGAGTAATTGAGTTCCCTCAGCCGTACCGTCGCTGACAAATAACTCTCGACCACTTTCACCATTATTCGCTGTGAAGTAGAGTTTGTCGTTAAATTCTACCAAGTCACTCGGAGCCGAACCATAGCTATAGCCATAGTTACTTTCCCCTGAACGAAGATCTACGAGTAATTGAGTCCCCTCAGCAGTACCGTCGCTAACAAATAACTCACCACCACTTTCACCATTATTCGCCGTGAAGTAGAGTTTATCGTTAAATTCTACCAAGCTACTCGGATAAGAACCATATTTGAAACCGTATTTATTTTCCCCTGGATAAAGATCTACGAGTAATTGAGTTCCTTCGGCAGTACCGTCGCTGACAAATAGCTCTTTGCCATTTTCGCCATTATTCGCCGTGAAGTAGAGTTTGTCGTTAAATTCTACCAAGTCATAAGGATAAGAACCATTGGTGAAACCGTATTTACTTTCACCTGGATAAAGATCTACGAGTAATTGAGTTCCTTTGGCAGTACCGTCGCTGACAAACAGCTCACCACCACTTTCACCATTATCTGCTGTGAAATAGAGCTTGTCGTTAAATTCCACCAAGTTACTCGGAGAAGAACCATAGCTATAGCCATAGTTACTTTCACCTGGACGAAGATCCGCCACTAATTGAGTTCCTGAACCAGTACCGTCGCTAACAAATAGCTCTCGACCATTTTCGCCATCATTAGCACTGAAATAGAGCTTGTCGTTAAATTCCACTAAGCTTCCAGGGGAAGAGCTATTAGGAAAGGAAAAAGTTGGGGTAGAAGTTCTTGCTTCATCATCAGTATTAGATTCAACCTGGCTGTCGTCAGGTTCAACAACATCTATGGGTCGATAGGGTCCATAATAGCCTTGGGAAATGCCAGGATTGATATCCTTAATTAGTACAACTTCACCTAAATTGGTATCCATTTGTTTGATTATTGTTTTATGAGATAGTTGAGATAGTGTTTATCGCTTATTGAGATCGCCTAACTCTCCC
>JBDKJC010000077.1:0-9012 GCA_039796815.1 Cyanobacteriota bacterium
TAGAGGTGATTTTGTCCATTTAACCAATAACCAGCGCCA
The DNA here is from genome assembly GCA_039796815.1 of Cyanobacteriota bacterium. Taxonomy (GTDB): domain Bacteria; phylum Cyanobacteriota; class Cyanobacteriia; order Cyanobacteriales; family Xenococcaceae; genus Waterburya. The sequence continues at coordinate 40 of JBDKJC010000077.1, forward strand.
AAGGGTGAAGATTACTATCACTACGCCCCAAATCCAGTTCAGACCCCAATCGTGAATTTGTGAACCCGCTGCTACTAAAAGAAAAATGATGATTACGGCGATCGGCAATACTAAAACTATTATCTGCCAGGGTTTGATGCTTACCATGATTACTAGGGGATTACTAGGGGGATTTTTTAGTTCTTAGTTTTTTAATATTTTCCTAAATAAGTTTAGTAAATAAATTAAATTTAAAGTTTTTGAGAAAAAGAGCAAAGCACTTGTAAAAGATCCCGATCAAGTCAAGTTCAAAATGCGATCGCCTTGGGAATAAAAAATCATTACTTGTAAAGTGTGACTTGACAATCTAGTTGATAAAAATGTAAAGTAATACTTGACATAAAACAGAAAAATCGATGAAAACCCGACTAAAAGAACTTCGACAACTGCACCAATGGTCGCAATCTGACCTTGCCAGAAAATTAGGAGTTAGTCGTCAGGCAGTGAATGGATTTGAATCTGGGAAGTTTGACCCCAGCCTAGAGATGGCCTTTAAAATTGCCAACCTGTTTCATGTCGCAATTGAACAAGTTTTCATTTATGAGACAAAGAATTCTATGCAAACATTAATTGAGCGAGTTACCAATTTTCTTGGATTCGAGTTTGGATTTGAACGATTCACTGAAGAGGCGATCAATGTAGTTAAGTTTGCCTATAATCAGGCATGGCGATCACAGAGTCCACAAGTTGAGCCAAAACATTTGCTTGCAGGCTTGTTAGCCAATTCAGCGACCACCTCTGCACAGTTACTCAGAGCTAATGGTGTAACATTAAACATCGAAACCAATGAGCATTCTTTTGAATCTCGTGGGAATATAAAACTTAGCCCACAGAGCAAATTTGTCATGGAGCTTGCCTTGCAAATAGTTCGGGTTCAGGGTAAAAAATCAATTGAAACAGAACATTTGTTGTGGGGATTAGTTCGCCTTGCTGAAGCAGACAAAAACATTCTGAGTGAAACGCTTCAACGTTACGGAATAGATACTGAGACTTTGAATAATCGACTAACAGAGACGATTTAATTATAGTCATTCCAATTAATTTTCTTATGGTAGTTTTGTATTGATGAGCGGGCTAAACATTATCTACTACCTACTACTTTTTTTAAAGATCACCTGGTTCTTATTTGGAATGACTATATATCCGCTGTTTGATGGATTAGTTCAAACACTAATTTTCCTTAAAATCATTTTGAGGAGCAGGATTAATATATTTCAGTTGATAACATAATTGCTGAAAAATTATCAATTATGAGTTTAGCAATTCCAGAATCAGTAAAAGTTTGGTCGCAATTTATCCACCCGATTATTATGTGGGTGTTATTGATAACAGCAATCTATGCTTTATATTTAGGACTAAAAATTCGACAAAGCAGGAATGCTGAAGGTGAAGCAAAAAAAGAATCGATCAAAGGTCGTTACAACATCAAACACTACCAAGTAGGTTCTGTGTTATTAGCGGTGCTTACGCTTAATGCTTTTTTCGCTATGGCTGTTACCTATGTCAATCAAGGCAAAATCTTTTTTGGCTCTCATTTAATAGTCGGTTTAACCGTGGTAAGCCTAATCGTTACTTCTGCTTCTCTCTCGCCCTTCATGCAAAGAGGTAAGATGTGGGCGCGTAACCTACATTTTGCGATAAATATCGGCGTTTTAGGACTATTTGGCTGGCAAGCAATAACTGGTGTACAAGTAGTCCAAAAGATAATTAGCCAACTTTAGTATGTTTCCCTCAAGTGACAAGTTATTCGATTTATAAGAGCAAGATTCATGCAATTAAAACCAATTTCCCAACAAGTAGTCGCTATCATTGGAGCCTCCAGTGGTATTGGACGCGAAACGGCACTACAGTTTGCCAAGCAGGGGGCAAAGATCGTTGTCTCAGCTCGAAATGAACTAGGACTAAATTCTCTAGTGGCAGAAATTCAAGCGTTTGGAGGAGAGGCGACAGCCATCAAGGGTGATGTGGCAGACTTTGAACAAGTAAAAGCGATCGCCGATTATACTGTCGAGCAGTATGGGAGATTGGATACTTGGGTACATTGTGCTGCTAGTGGAATTCTCGCGCCTTTTGCAGAAATTACTCCAGAAGAATTTAAGCGGGTTATTGATGTTACTTTAATGGGACAGGTATACGGAGCAATGGCAGCATTACCTTATCTCAAGCAAGAAGGAAGAGGCGCAATGATTCATATTTCCTCAATGGAAGGAAGACGCGCTTTGCCTTTACAAAGCCCCTATTCTACAGCTAAACATGGTTTGGAAGGCTTTCTCGAATCATTAAGGGTAGAACTACAACACGATAAGATGCCGATTAGTGTTACCAGTATTAAACCAGCCGTAATTAATACTCCTTTTTACAACCACGTATTAACTAAACTGGGAGTTAAACCCACAGGATTACCCCCTTACTATTCACCCAAACTAGTAGCCCAAGCCATTCTCCACACAGCCGAACATCCTACCCGAGACTTCATAGTTGGTGATGTTGGGAGGATATTAGACCTCGCTCAAAGACTCTCACCCGAACTGATGGATACTATATTAGTCGCGATTGGCTTTTCGGGACAGCGTACCTTAGAACCCAAATCGGCCGAGGGACAAAATAATTTGTATGCACCTATGGATGGTTATACTCAAGTCGAAGGGGATTTTAATAACTTAACCATTTTTAGTCTTTCTGACTGGATCGTTAAAAAAACTACCTTTAAGTAGTAGCGGGTCTAGGTTAAAACGCTGGTTTCTATAATTCCAATTAACTTCGATCAACAACATTTCGGCATACCCATTCTACGCCTCCTTAAGACTTCTTCACGGCTAATTAAGGTGTTTGTCTGGGGAAAGTCTCTTTTGAGGAATTAGATGTTATATTTGATAGCATAATTTCCTATTTATTTAGGTAACGACGGGCGATCGCACTAATTCCGCCAAGAATTTAAACTGGCGATCGCTTAAACTAATTTATTTAATATTCACTTATCTAAGTATACCGCGTTAACGCGGATACAGCAGAATATTAACTTACTAATTTATAAAACTTAATACAAACAATCATACTAATTTAGGGTTTAGTTACGACTGTTGGGAGCGGAAATATAGAAATGTCAGCAAACAAAGGATTTGAGCAAGTATCCAAATCGCCTAGAAAAAAAGGTCAGTTTACTTCTCCTAACAATGAACCTTTAGGCAAACCGATTGGAGTAAGATTGCCACTTAGTTTGGAAGCCTGGATTAGTCAAGAAGCAGAAAAGCAGGGGATTAATAAAGGTAATTTAATTAGACATTTGCTTGCTGAGACAAAATCCTATCGAACTCAAGAATCTGCTTGAAAAGATTTTGGGTTTTGCTTCGCGCTACCCAATCTACAAGATCGGCGCTCTAAGTCCAGTCTCCTCTATCGCGCTGTAAAAGCCAGCGTTTGCGCTAATTTCCTGCAATTAAATTTTGTAGATCTTCTAGGACAATACATTTCCAATTTACAGTTTCGCATATACGACTATAAATATACATAGTCATATAGTATTCTAATCTTGACCAATATCTCATTTCATTGACTCTAGTATAAGCATCAACTGAAAGTTGATATGAATATTTAGAAAAAGATATTCCCATGTCATCTTCATAATCAAGATCACCTGTAATTCTAATACTTAATCCCATAGCGCCAAAGTAAGCTGAAGACCAAGGTCGATCATTTTTTTTTATAAAACTAATATCCAAAATATTTTCTAAGTGACTAATACACTCATCAAATGAGCATGGGTTGTCTATAAAAATCGAATAAGATGATGCCATGATTTTTAAAATATGGGTCGGTGACGGCAGTTTGTATGCGATCGTCGTAGGTAAATTCAGTATAGAGTTTCAGCGGAATTCAGTAAATTTGATGTCGATCGGATTTTACCGCAGGCTCTAGAATATCGATCTGAAGATCCAGCTTATGCGCCCATTGACCTAAATAATAGAGTAAGGCATAGATTAACATGACAATACCAGTCATTTCTAGGCATTCTTCAATCGAAGTAGTTAGGGCATAGATGATATTCTGTTGACTAAGAGATTCAGCAAAATGGCTACCAATCATTTCCATAATTAATGCTCCTCCAACATAAATACAGGCAGCCAAAATAAAGTGCTGTCTTGACTTGGCGGGCAAATGGCGGACAAATTTACTGTAGCGTCGGGCAAACCAGGCGACAAAAATCATGCCAGGAATTACCCAAGCTGAATGGAGAAACCAAGGTAAATGAAGCGCTTGACTGACTTCAGGAATAATCAAAATTTCGTGGATGCTAACTATCTCATCGATCGCCAGCCAGGCAAAAATTAGAGATAATAATTGCCACTCTTTAGTATAGCGATCGCCCTGTTGTTTTTTACCCGTAGCAATAATTTTGAGTAATACTGCACAAAAGCCAATCATTAGAGCAGAATACCAGGTAGGAAAGTTTAATTCGCGATCGACATTAAACAGATCTAGCCATTCATCTTGATAGTTAAATACATATTTGCAGATTTGAATGACCGTACCGACGATGGTAAAAAAAATCACGCCCATCATGAGATATCTGGCAATTAGACGCGGAAAAGCCGTAATTTTTAGCTGCATTCTGCTACAAGTTGTAAGGTTTTACAACAGTTTTCAATTGGATAGACTACGTTGTTAACTAACTAGTTTTTAGCTATCAGCTATCAGTTATCAGCTATCAGCTATCAGATTTTCTAATTAAACTTATGTGTTCTACTCAACTGCAAACTGTTTTAAAGCCTATGCTAAACGATTAAAGTTAAAAATTTCTCTGGTATTCAAGTTTGATTTCATTACTACTACTGGTTTCATCATCTCCACTACTGTTAATTGTTTCGACTAATTTAGTGAATAAGTTGTGGCTATAGATAAAGCGGATTGAAGAATCTTGATTGATTTGGTAAGTGCCTTCAAGATCGGGGTAGATGGTTAAATAGTCTAGGTTGATTTTCTTACCCCAACTAACTGTTGTATCTTCTACTCGATAGAGGGCGCTATCTAAAAGAGGATTAACCACAAACCTTTGTACTCCTAAATCAAATAGTTCTGATTGGCTAGCACTACTAATATCTCGAGCAAAACCAACAAACTGATTGCTTAAAAGATTTAAAATTTCTCCTTGATTAAGAGCAGGCGTACTAGTTAGTGCCACCGCTGAAGAATTGATTAAGCTACGCTGTGAAGCGACATCGCCAGAATTATCCTGGGTGTTAAGAGAAAAATTATCGCCAAAACATTGAGTAAAGCGGTTTAATTCAGCTTGATTGTAGGATGTTTGATTTTTGACAAAAGGTTGATTATTAGGACGAATATCGCAGTTGACACTAGCTGTTTGACCCAAAGTGGGCAAAATTTCTTGAGCCTCGCCATCAATGGTCAAACTAATCCGAATAGTTTGACTGTCATTCCCTTGAGTCAGAGGATCGGCAATTTCGTTGGAGTTAGATTCTGCCAAACGTAAGCTGCTTGCGTCTCCTTGAACATCTTCTACGGAAGTTCTTAAAACGACATCCAGCTCAGGATTAAAAACACCTGCTTTGGGATTAAAAATAATTGTATTATCTCGATTACGAGCCAGTTTAAAGGTATTGCTAAATAAATCTACATCTGCTTTGGTCAGTGTCAATTTACCCTGGGGAATAATATTACTGGGTTCATCTGCTGTGCCGTTGAGAGTTAAGCCCCCCTCAAGCTGAAAATCATAGAGGGGAGTTTGCTGTAGCTTAAAGTCTTGAAGATTGACTTTAAGATTATTTAACGTCGTAATCACAGACTTGGGAGCAGCAGTTTGTGGCTGTGCTGTACGGGAAGCCGTGTTACTTGTCTTAACTCCAGACACGGCATTAATTGCCTGAGATTTGCCAATTTGTACCGCATCTGCCACCGTAGGAGTTTCCGTTTGCGGGATAGATACCTCACCTTCAGTTAAAGTAACTTCACCGCCAATTACTGGCTTCAGGGATGCTCCAGTAACCGTTACCTGTCCTTGAACTCCACCCTGATATAGTTTGTCAATCTCAATATCCCCTTCGGGAAGATTAATTGTTAGCGGATTTTCTAAACCTCTTACTGGAGTAAGAATGGGAAATCTACCTGCTGCTGATAAATCTTTATCGGCAAAGGTAGCATCGAGAGTCTCAACATTAACGATCTGGTTGTTGACAGTAATTTTTCCTGTACCTTGAAATGGTTCAGTAAAGAAGGGAGTTTGAACGATCGCATTAGCATCCTTGAGATTAAGTACTCCTTGAGCAGACAAGTCATAGATTTTTTCTGCTCGGTTTAAATCCAACCGCGCACTCGCCTCAAGTTGAGCATCTCCTTCACCCCCTACCCAGTTAAGATAGTTTTGACTAAAAGCATCTAGAAAAACAAAAGCTTCCGATTCGATATTAGCCTTAGCCGTAAAGCGATCGCTTTTACCAGGAATAATGGGATAGGGAAGACTCGCCTCGACCTGAATCGCCTCTGGGGCAGTAGTTTTAAAGCCCAGTTTGCTACCGTCATAATTAAAGTCTCCTGCTACTTTGGCGGGTAACAGGTTGCCGTTAAACGCTCCATCGGCAAAAGCTACTTTACCTTCTAGATTAGGCTGTTCTAAGCTTCCTTTAATTGTCCCAGTGCTATTAACTTCTCCCGCCAGATCTACGGGAATCTCGACGAAACTGTCAATGTCGTCCACGGTTAAATTAGCCACGCTAAACTGAGCATCAGTTTGTTGGGCAGATAGCTTCCCTTTAAGCGATAAGATTGCTTCTTGAACCTCAATCCTGGCTTCTGTTAAATCTACTGTTGTCCCCTGAAGCGAACCATCTACAAGGAGTTTGGGGAAAGCAATATACTGTGCCTCTTCGATGACTAAGCCCAGAGGGTTAATAATATCTGGGTAAGCTTGTCGAGCCTGCCATTGCCAATTATCCCCTTCAACTCTAAAATCAGCTTCAGGGACTTGAATTGTCCCGCCAAGAATTATTTCTCCTGCATATTTACCCTTAATATCTAATTTGGTGGGAATACTCCCTGCTTGTAGGCTAGCTGCATTTGCCTGGATCTGGCGATTAACTCGACGTAACTGATTGAGCTTGCGGGCGATCGACTGATCTACTGTATCTTTCTCTGGTGCGGGTCTAATCGCCGAGGGTTCGGCATAGTTAGGAGTCCTCAATAGGCTCATCACATCTTCAACAGTAAACCAGTTGAGGGTGGTTAAAACATCTTGGATATATGCCTGGGGAATATTTAATCTACCGTCAATCTTGCCAGTAGTTAAATCTAACGCAGCATTTAAATCATATTGACTACGATCTAGTTGCAAAGAAGCACTGCTAATTTCGGCAAGACTATTAGCGGGATCGTAGTTAAAGTCAGCATTGAATTGGTTGGCTTGGATATAACCCAACCCTGGATTAGCTACTTTGATATCTCCTGTAGTTGCCAGAGTATAGAGATTAAGATCTATTTCTCCTGTGGTTGTACCGCTTAAAGCTCCATCAATACCTGCCACTTTACCTGGAGCAATATTGAGTAATGCTAGAGGAAAATTATTAATATCTAAAGCAAAGCGATCGCCGTTGCGCCTACCAACAGCTATTACAGGTTGCTCGGTATTCTCTCCCTGACGTACTTCTAAGTTGGTGGGTAAATAGGGAAGTCGGCAATTTCTAGCAGTACAAGGAACGGCTCTAGCGGCAATGATGTCCTGTTCTCCTTGAAGATTGAGGGCAATTTCTTGTTGAGGCTGTAGGTTAAGCCTCCCTGTCATGAGCGGCTCAAAAACAATATCGTTGAAGGCAAAATTCTGGAGATTGAGATCGCCTATGAGACTGATGTTTTCTGTTGGCGCTGAAAGTAACTGTTGACCATTAAATTGACCGTTAAAGGCAGCTTTTCCCCTAAAATTAACGCTCTCTGTAATTAGCTCATTATTTTGGCTAGTTGCTGCCACTACTTGATCTATAGGTAGGCGATCGAAGTCGAGATTAGCCTTAACATTTAGATTACTATCAACATCTAACTTACTCGTAATGTTGGCTAAGGTTAAATTCCCCTCAGCCTGAACATTTTGCACTCCCGAATCAACCGTAACTTGGTTAACCGCCACGGGGATATTAATATCTTGATTGATTAAAGGTCGAATATCTCCCGCCAGATTTGCTTGTGCATTAATGTTATCTACTTGTATCCCAGCCAGATTAGGGGGAGCAAATTTATTTAATAATAGTTGAGAACTAAGATCATTAGCATTGACATTCGCCTGCCACTGGTTGTTTTGCAGATTGGCGATCGCTTTTACCGCCCCTTGGGCCACACTTAAATCAGCATCTACACGGGCAACAAAAGTACTGAGACTAGAATCATCAGCTAAGGTTAATAGCTGCCGTAATTCCCCTGAAGCGGTGACCTGACTCGACTTAATATTGGCGGGGATAGGTAAATTAGGGGCAAAGCGATTCAGATTAATCTGGCTGGTATTGGCTTGAGCCTGGATCTTACCTGAGTTTAATTGGCTGTTAACCCCTACTGTTTCGCCGTCTACTATTAAATCTAAATCGGCATCAGCTTGGAGACTATTTAAATTAGGATTGTCTTTAAACGCTAGTAGCTGGGCAACTTTCCCCGAAGTAGTAATTGTTCCCGCTCTCAAGGATGCAGCCACGGGTAGGCTAGGAATAAAAGAATCGAGTTTGATATTGCTAGGAGTGGCTTGAGCTTGAATATTTCCCCTATTAAGCTGACTATCAACTACAACATCTCCGCCGTTAACATCTAAGTTGACATTCGCAGTCCCCGCAATCTGATCTAGACCGAGGCGATTTAAACTGCCGTTAAACTTAGCTTGAGCTGTATCTACCGCCAGAGGTTGATCTAAGTCTAAATTCGGATTACTCAACTGAGCGGCAAAAGGTC
>JBDKJC010000078.1:0-8942 GCA_039796815.1 Cyanobacteriota bacterium
GCTAAAGCAGTAATACTTAAGCTAAAAATTGCGATTAATTTCAGAGCTATGTATGCATAGAAATAAAACTTTTGATCGTCTGTACTGTTAATGACAAGATAGAAAAAAATGCGATCGCTCCTATTTACAAATACCGCTAAAATTTTAGTATCTTTTGAACTTTTATTGAACTGCCTTTTTGCTATTGAGAACATTCACGACTCATGACTAATTCACCATTAGATAGGCGATAAACCCCTGTTGGTTCAATAATTGGATCGCCTTTTTTCCAAGGGCGATGATCGTTAAAGTTAGTATCATTACCAGGAATTGTTTGTACCGTGCCAGTGGGATAAGCAGAATCATTACTCTGGTTGGTTGTTGGCAAACTATCGTTGCCTATAATTGTGAAACTACCTGTTTGGCGATCGCGACGAGCAATACAGCTAGAAGCAATTAAATCATTAGTGTTAAGAAAGACTTGAGGTAAAGTAGCAAGATTATTGGCAATAAAACTAACATCTGGAGCGTTAATAAATCCAGATATCTTACCATTAGCATTAAGGTCGACTCTATTATTATCAGTAAGAGAAAGGGTATCGATAATTGAAGAAGAATCTTGATAACTCTCACCAAAAAAGACGGGTGTTTTGAGGTTTATATCGCCTCCTTTTCCTTCACTCGCGGAGGTAACAATGTCGCTATCATCGAAAGCCACGATTGAATTGGCAGTCAAATTAATATCGCCACCACTGCCTGTACCCTCGCCAACTATTGTGACAAAATTGCTATCACCACGCAGGCGGATATCACCAGCACTAATGTTAATTTTACCACTACTTGATTGGAAGGAAGAAGCAGCTATAAGACCATCATTTGCTTCTAAAGACTCACGAACATTAATCTCAATATTTCCTCCTTTTCCTGTAGTATTAGGTTCAGCATTAGCAAATATAGAACTCCTAAGAACAACAAAAGGAGAAGGGCTAGCTGTATAAAGAGCTAATTCGGCCCGCTTTTCCCCAAATCTGTCAGTTACTGAATTCAATCGGTCAACAAAAGTAGGATCGCTACCAGAAATGTTAATATTGTTAGCATTAATATTGATATTGCCAGCATTTCCTTGGCTAAAAGCAGTAGTGAGAATTTGACCACCTCGTACCAATTCCAGTGTTTCAACATTAACTGTAATGTTTCCACCTCTAAAATCAGTTCTGCTACGAGCGCTTAAAACTGCTCCATCTGAGAGAATCAGGTTTTTTGTGGTCACGTCGATGTTACCTCCTGCACCACTGGCAGATCCTGATTCAGTACTTTCGGTGGCGGTCAAGAATCCGCTAGAAAAACCGCCAGCTTCCTGCTCACCATCATTGACATTGTTAAGAATTGGAAAAGGAGCAGTCCCATCAAGAATTATCGAATCTATGGTCTTGACTCGAATATTTCCTGCGTTTCCCTGACCAAAAGTATTGGCGAATAGTACAGCTCCATTAGTTAGAGAAAGAGAGCCTGCCTGGATATCTATGTTGCCCCCTTGTCCAATTCCTTTCTCATCTACTAAACTTTCTGCACCGCTTTTTGTACCATGGAAGGTGATTGAATCATCGACACGAATAACTATATTTCCTGCATCACCTTGTCCAAAAGTGCTAGCCTGAAGCACGCTACCAGGGGTGGATAATTGAGAAGGATTAACCATAGAAAGCCTACGCGCTTTGATAATAATATCCCCGCTTTGACCGTTACCAGCAGCCCTGACATTAGTAGAAGCTCCAGTTGCTACTCCTTCAAAAGAAACAGTTGCGTCTGGTGCGTCAATAGTTATATTTCCAGCATTTCCTGACCCAGAAGTATCAGCCCGTAGCAAGGAACGATTACCTACGAAAATTGATTTAGTCGTATTAACTCTAATATTCCCAGCATCCCCTTCCCCTTTTTCTTGAGTACTAGTTTCTACTTTGGTATCATTGTTTAAAAACAGTGACTCACTTGTAATATTAATATTGCCCCCCTTGCCTATTGCCTCTTCTCCTACTGTGTTGGCTAACTCACTTCCATCAGTCAGACTAATTGTTCCCGTAGCATTAATATCAATATCTTCTACTCTCGATTCGGCAGAACCCAATCCCTCTTTTATTCCTGCGAACAGATTACTTTCTTTTGTTAAACTTAAGTTTTGAGCGTTGACGGCAATACTGCCACCATCATCTGCACGCACATTAACTTCAGCCTCATTGTTCAACGATACATCAGCTCTTGACACATCCTGGGGAAAACTAAAACTGCCATCTTCATTTAGCTTAACTGTTCCAACTTCTCCTAATCCTCCCAATTCGACCCTTCCCCCAGGTGCAGTCAAATGACCTCCATTCAGACTAATATCGCCACCTAACAGCGTCAGGTTTTTACCTGGCTGCACCTGTAAACCTACGACCTCATTATTATCATCTTTGATAACCGATTGATTAGTAATAGAGCCAGCTTCAGAGTCAATTTGTAGACCAATAGGCACACTAACAGTTAGCAAAGGTTTTTGAGGATTGGTAGCACTAAATTTTGTATCGTCTTCAAATAATAAACTATCTGCTGTAGTGGCATAAAAAGATCCACCAATATTTAAAGCAGCATTAGAGCCAAAAATAATGCCATTGGGATTTAGCAGAAATAGATTAGCATTGCCGTTGGCTCGAATTAAACCGTCAATATTGGAAACAGAACTACCTGTAACCCGTGAAATAATATTGGTAATGTTGGCAGCGTTGTTAAAGAAAGCCTCTGTGCCAGTGGGAACTGAAAATTCCTGAAAGCTGTGAAAAAGATTACTTCCTGCTTCTGTACCTTCAGTAATTTCTACAATATCACTCGATTCAGTGACATTTGTAGGTACAGTACCATCTGGAGAGATTTGTGCAGAGGTGGGGCTACTGGCAACTAGAGAATACACAAAGATACTCCAAGCAGTTAAAGACGACCAATTTAATTCTTTCATTACTGAGTATTGAATAGGGTCAGGGTTTGCCTACTAAGTTTTTGCTTGTGGGGTGTATCTAGTAAATTACCTAATATATACTTGTGAATTTAACTAAGTATATATCTTGGTGGGTAAAAACCATTACAATTTTTGATTTTTTAATCTAAAACTTCCGCAAATTTTTAAACCGAAAGAGGTTTAAGAAGAGTATCACCAGTCCTCTGGATCAGAACAATAAGCTATAAACTTTTTAGATCAACATGAGAAACATTGGTATACGCTTGTCCCATTTTCTTCCAATCTTTGCAATTATAACAACCACCAACTATATTTTTAAGCTCTTCATCAGCTAGCTCATGCATTTCAGAATCAGTAGCGTGTAAATCGTGGATTTTTAGATTAGCCATTTTTTTCTCCTAATAGACTATTGAACATCGACAAACTTTAGTTTTTTGCCTCACCCTATTCAAAAAAGAATGTCACTGAATTAATTTATGCTACTAATTTTGTTGGTTAAATTAAGATGCCAGAATTGGTGAAAAAGATTGCCGATTTCGGCAACAAATACGAAAAAAATAACGCTATAATCTCTTCTTGATTAGCTCGATCTAAATGTAATAAGCGATCGCCTTCTAACCAGCCTATGGTAACAAAACGTCGCCTTCTCATATTTTTCTTTTTTGGAGCTTTTACTGTCAGCTTGTGGTTTGGTTCTATTCCTTTCACGCAAGCAAAACCAGGAAATATTACAATTGCTCAGTCACTACAAGCTAATCAATTAGTTGAGCAGGGAGTGGAACTATACCAGAAAAAAGACTATGCTCGGGCAATTGAGCAATGGCAAACGGCTTTGAATGTCGATCAAACAAAACGCGATCGCCCTTCACAGACAATTATTCGCGAAAATTTGGCAAGAGCCTACCAGCAACAGGGAAATAAAGACAAAGCACTAGCAAATTGGCAACAGGCGATCGCTTATTATCGAGATACTAAAAATCAACAAAAAGTTGGGCGGTTACTTACCGAACAAGCTCAAATTTACAGTAGTTTGGGACAACAAAAAAAAGCGATTCTCTTACTCTGTAATACTCCCCAAATAAATGCTTGTCTGCCAGAAAGTGCTTTACAAATTGCCCGCGATCGCCAAGACCAAATGGGTGAATCAGCAGCATTAGGGAGTTTGGGGGATGCTTATCGTCTTCGGGGTAATGATCGACAAGCCAGGAACTATTTACAAGCTAGTTTAAAACTCGCCCAGGAAATTAAAGATCCAGTCTATATTTCTTCAGCCTTAGACGGATTGGGTAATACTTACGCTAACTTAGCTCGCGATCGCGAGCGTCTGGCTCAATCTGCCTTGATAAACGGCGATACCATTGAAGCTCAGGAAATTAAACAAGAAGCACAGAAGTTTAATTCTCAAGCACTCAAATATTTCCAAGAAAATCTCAAAATTGCTCATAACGATAAGCTGGCTCAAATGCGATCGCAACTTAATTCAATTTCCGCTTATTATCGTTTGGGAGATGATGCCAAAGCCGAACAAGCACGACAACAGGCATTTTCACTGTTTACTTCTTTACCTGTCGAGCGTGAAAAAGCTTATGCAGCTATTGACTTAAGCAAACTCCTGCAACCTGTTCCTACCTTTGAAGAAATGGCGGCGGTTACTCCCTGTCTGCCACCAAAAAGTCAATCTGTGGCAATTGATTTACTACAACAAGCTTTATCAATAGCTAAACAGATTGAGGATCGATCCTCTCAATCCCTAGCTCTGGGACAACTAGGTCGTGTTTATGAGTGTCGTCAGGACTATCAGCAAGCTCTGGAATTAACTTCCTTAGCGCGTTGGACGGCAGAACAAAATTTAAATACTGATAATCTCTACCTTTGGGAATGGCAAACAGGACGTATATTCAAAGAAACTAATCGAATCAACGAGGCGATCGATTTATATCAAAGAGCGATCGCCTCTTTAGAAAGTGTCCGCAGTAATATTTTGGTTGCCAGTCGCAATTTACAGTTTGATTTTCGCGATACGGTCGAGCCTATCTACCGCCAGTTAATCGCCTTGAAATTAGAACAGCCATTAGCAGAACTAGATCGACCAGAAAATCTTACTTCTGTTTTGAACACCACCAATCGCTTCCAATTGGCTGAACTACAAAATTATTTTGGCGATGATTGTGTGATCACAAGTATTGATCAAGAATTACTCAATGATTCAAGTAGCTTTGGTCAAGATACCGTGGTGATTAGCTCAATTATCTTAGCCGATCGCACGGCACTGGTGGCAAATTTTCCTAATGGTCAAAAACAATTTAAGTGGCTCAATGTTGATAGTCAAACCTTAAGGCAGGAAATCAATAAGTTTCGCAGAGGATTAGAAAGCTATTTCGATCTCTACAGTTTTCAACAAGCACAGAAAATGTACAACTGGTTGATTCGTCCTTTTGCCGAAGATTTAGAACGATCGCCGATTAAAACACTAGTTTTTGTCCAAGACGGAATTTTACGCAGTGTGCCGATGGCAGCACTCCATGATGGCAAACAATTTTTGATTGAGAAATATGCGATCGCTACTACTCCCAGCCTAACTTTAACTGAGCCAGAAGACGATGCCGATCAACAACCAAAAGCCTTAGTCTTAGGATTAACTAAAAGTGCTGTTGTAGAAGGTCAAAACTTTCCCGCTTTAGCCTCTGTCAAACAGGAAGTCAGCGCGATTGAAGAATTAATACCAGATAGTCAAGAATTGCTAAATGCTCAATTTACGCGATCGCGTCTACAACAAGAATTACAAGAAAATGATTATTCCATTGTTCACATTGCTACCCATGGCGAATTTGGATCTGCTCCTGAAAATACATTTTTGGTGACAGGAGATGATCGAAAACTCACGATTAGAGAACTTGAAAGCTTAATTCGCAATACCATTCAAAGTAATGAAGAAATTGAGTTATTAATGTTAACTGCTTGTCAAACGGCGATCGGTGATGAACGTGCAGCACTAGGTCTGGCTGGGGTTGCGGTACAGGCGGGAGTGAAAAGTTCTTTAGCCTCTTTGTGGAGTATAAACGATCTGGCAACTGCACGAATTGCCACTTCTTTTTATCAAAACTTAACTCAAACTAATGTTAATCAAGCAGAAGCTTTACGGCAAGCTCAACTAGCGTTAATTAACGACGGAGAAAAATACAATCATCCAGCCTATTGGGCGCCTTATATTCTGGTGGGTAATTGGCTGTGAAATCGTGCGATTAGCTATAGGCTATAAGCTATAAGCTCTAAGCTTCTGAGTAAAAGACATAAGGAGTAATTATCAATAGTAAACATGAACAATAATTCTAATTCAGCATATAAATTTTTGGTGGTTGACGACCACGAAGCTGTGCTAGAAGGAACAATTAGCGTGCTACGAAAGCAATATCCGAATATAGAAATTGCGATCGCACAAACGACAGAAGACGCGCGTCAAAAAGCTAGTGAGTTTAATCCCGATCTGGCATTGTTAGATCTATCTCTGCCAGAAAAAACTCAAGGCACTGCTAGAACCGAAGCAGGTTTTCAATTACTGAGAGATTTTATGGATTGGTATCCTAATCTTAATATTGTTGTCCAAAGCTCTTATATTAAAGCGTTAAGACGTTTTAAACCTATTATCGATCGACATGATGGCGGCTTTGCGATCGTGGATAAAAGTCAGCCTCTTCAAGAAATGTTAAAACGAGTTGATTTGGCACTTCAAGGTTTGACATGCACTCCTAGAGAGTTACGACAAAATGTCATCGAAGTCAAGCCAGAATGGTTAAAACTTTTAGCACTTGCTTATCAAGAAGGATTACAAGACGGTGAAATTGCGAGGCGGATGAATGTCGCTGAGCGAACTGTCGGTAACTATTGGAAGAAAATTAAAGACGTTTTGGAAGTTTATCCCGATGAAGGACAAAATATCCGCATTCAAACTGAAATAAGAGCCAGAGAGGAAGGTTTAATTGATTAGTAATCGTTCTAGATTTGTTGCGTAGCAGCTTTTTCCAAACGTTTTATTTCATTTTTTGCCTCTTTAAGCAAATCATCCCAATTATCAGGTGGGTTACCACTATTTAACATTTTGTGGAAAATTGAATAGGCATCCGTTTTACTGCCATATGCTCTTTTAGAATTGTCATCATTGACCCAAGCGTAGACAATGATTTTGCTTTCTAGATGATATCTAAAAAATAATCGATACTGTTGAAAAAACTTGGCTCTAAACCAGTGTTTATAATTATCTCCTAGGGTTTTACCTTGACGATATTTACTTTGAGTCGGGTCTTGAGGAATTTCAGCAAACGCTAGTTTAACTATAGCAGCCAAAAGTTTTGTCGATTTTTTTTGCTTATAAGTACGAGGATCTTTCTGACGCAAACCCTCAACTTTTGTTAGAAGTGTTTCAAATTGCTCTAAAAATAGAGGATGGGTGTATATTCTCCAATCATTAATTACTATTGGTCGTGTAGACAAGCCTATTCGTCCTCGTCTACAAGTGGCGCATCAAGATCGACATCAACATCAGAAACCAAAGATTGAGCGCGATCAAATAAATCAGAGCTAACTGCTTGAATGTTTTTGGGGTTTTCTGTCAGATCTCGTGCTAAAAAGTCCAAAAAGTTCTCTAAAACAGGATCGCTCTCTGTATCTTCGACACGAGAAATTACTACTCTGCGATCAGACTCAATGGTATAGCAGATTTTATCGTTCTTGTTTAAGCCAAGAGCTTGGCGAATAGGAGCAGGAATTGTAGTTTGATAACGTTGAGTAAGAGTAGATTCTGAACGAAGGTTGGTTGGTTTTACATTCATCTTGCAACCAGGAAATTTATTTATGATTTATGAATCTTCATTTATAGTAATGCACTTGCATTGCCTTGTCAAATCTTCTAATACATTAGACCTCTTGCATAAATATACTTTTTCGATGCTAGTTTTTAATTTCTGACCTCTGACCTCTGACCTAACCAAGATTTATGATTCATGCAAGAGGTCTATTGTCTGATTGGCTTATAGCTTACAGCTTATAGCTAAGGCGAAGCCGTTTATTGAGAACATTCACGACTCATGACTAATTCACCGTTGGGTAGGCGATAAACCCCTGTCGGTTCGATAATCGGATCGCCTTTTTTCCAAGGACGATTATCATCAAAACTTGGATTAGGAACTGTTTGCACCGTGCCAGTGGGATAAGCAGAATCATTACTCAGGTTGGGTCTTGGTAAACTATCGTTGCCTGTAATTGTGAAACTACCTGTTTGTTGCTGGTTACGACGAGCAATACAGCTAGAAGCAATTAGATCATTAGTGTTAAGGAAGACTTGAGGTAAAGTGGCGAGATTATTTTGAATAAAACTGACATCAGGAAGCGTAATAATGCCATTAAACGCACCAGTAGCGTTAATATCAGCTTGATTATTGCCTTCAAGGGAATTTTGGTTAGTGTTTGAAGAGGAATCTTGATAACTATCACCAAAAAAGACAGAAGTATTAAGGTTAATATCACCACCTTGACCATCGCTGGCAGAAGCCAGAATATCGCTATCGTCAAAAGCTACAATTGAATCGGCAGTTAAATTAATATCACCACCGTTGCCTGTACCTGTAGAAACATTAGTTCTAATATCGCTATCCCCTCGTAGCTGAATATCGCCAGCCGTAATATTAATAGCACCACCACTAGATTGTTTAGTATTGGTTTGAATATCACTATCATCAACGAGTAAAGTACCAAAAATATCAAGATTGAGATTACCCGCAGTCCCCGTTCCAATGCTCTGATTATTTATAGCTGCTCCATCAAGAATAGTTAATTGCTTAGTGGAAAGATTTAGATTGCCTGCATCCCCACTTCTTTTGGTCTTAGCAAGCAGACTACTAGAAAATTCACCATCTGAGGAAGTTCCAATTAATTCTATCGACTCGGTGGCATTGACATTTAAATCTCCCCCCTTTCCTTT
>JBDKJC010000079.1:0-8870 GCA_039796815.1 Cyanobacteriota bacterium
CCCTTTCTCAATAAGACTGATGACAAACTCACTATGAGAATGACGGGAAAATGAATGAGCAAAGTAGTGTGCATGAAGCACTTCAATACCTAAAAGATTAGGTTCTTGCCAAAATTTTGCCCATTCTGACTGTTTTTTGGAGTTAAAGGACAGTTTTTTCATTGCTTTTATTCTCTACTTCTTGTGGCTTCAAAAAAATTAGTCTTCGTTCCACCAAAGTATGGTCAAAACCTACCTAGTGTTTCAATCAACGTGTTTAAATCTTATATAGCTCCATTACCTTGTCAATTGGCATTCGCGATCGCACTTCTAAATCTAAACTAGAAGTATGTCCCAGGTTAAAATGTTGGGCTGCGGCACAGGCGATCATCGCTGCATTATCGGTACAGAATTTTAGCGGAGGGAAATATACCTGTAGATTATATTTCTCTGCTGCCTGTTGTAAATGTTTTCTCAACCCACTATTTGCCGCTACTCCACCACCGATAGTAATGGTATCTAAGCCATAATCGAGAGCGCATTTAACGCTGCGTTTAGTTAGTACCTGAGCGACAGTATGTTGAAAGCTAGCTGCTACATCCTCAACTGGAATTGTCCCCTCAGCCTGTAGTTGCTCTGTCAATCTTAATACCGCCGTCTTAATCCCGCTAAAACTATAGTCATAAGGATGATATCCCCCTTGAGGTAGCGAAATTCTGCCTTCTGGCAAGGAAAACGCCTTGGAGTTACCCTGTTGTGCCAAGCGATCGATTATCGGCCCTCCTGGATAACCTAAGTCCAGTAACCGTGCTACCTTATCAAAGGCTTCCCCCGCTGCATCATCTCTAGTTGAGCCTAGAAGTTTATATTCGCCATAATCTTTAACGTAAATACTGCTGGTATGTCCCCCAGAAACGAGTAAACATAAAAAGGGTGGTTGTAACTCTGGTTGGGCTAGGTAAGAGGCATAAATATGTCCTTCTAAATGATGCACCCCTAAAAATGGCTTATTATGAATAATTGCCAGGGTTTTAGCTACTGCCATCCCGACTAATAAAGCCCCCACTAAACCTGGAGTACAGGTAACAGCGATCGCATCTATATTTTGCCAGGTTAAATCCGCTTCTGACATAGCGCGATCGAGACAGGGATTAATTATTTCTAGGTGCTGCCTAGAGGCTAATTCAGGGACAACTCCACCATAAGTTTGATGTAATTCGATCTGAGAAGAAACAATACTACTCAAAACTTGACGGTTCTTTACAATTGCCACCGCTGTTTCGTCACAACTTGTTTCGATCGCTAAAATTGTTGCCATCCTTTGATAAATTTATCTATTAGTTAGCGTCTAGAATCTATCTTGGCGCTTTTGTACAAACACAATAATCATCTGTCACAAAAGGAAACATATTCATGAGAAGGTTGTTTGCTTTAATATTGGTATTTACGCTTTGGTTTGGTTTTGCACCCACAGCGAATGCTGATGACGTTGCTAATTTAACTCCCTGTGGAGAAAATCCTGCCTACGTCCAAAAAGCTAAAAATTTCCGCAACACTACAGACGATCCTAACTCTGGTCAAATTAGAGCCGAGCGCTATGCTGAAGCTCTTTGCGGGCCAGAAGGATTCCCCCATCTAATCGTAGATGGTCGCTGGTCACACATGGGAGACTTTTTTATTCCCAGTGTTTTATTTTTATATATTGCTGGCTGGATTGGTTGGGCTGGTCGCTCATACGTCATTGCAGTTAGAGGTGAAAAGGATTCCGAAATGCAAGAGGTCGTAATTAACGTCCCCTTGGCGATTAGCAAAATGTTAGCTGCTGCTACTTGGCCATTGCTTGCCTTTGGCGAATTTACTAGTGGTAAATTGATTGCCGATGAATCGGAAATTACGATTTCTCCGCGCTAAATCACATTCTTTAATTAGTTTCATCAGGAGGATACTATGGGAGACTTACAAAAGTTTCTTTCTACTGCCCCAGTTTTGATTATGGCTCTGCTAACATTCACCGCAGGGCTTTTGATTGAATTCAATCGTTTTTTCCCAGACCTATTATTTCACCCTCTAAGTTAGAGTAAAATCTAACGCTTTAAAATTTTCTTAACTTAATAACGTGTTGATTATTGGTAGAGATGCTAATTATTTACACTTGATAAACTGCGATTAATTTGGTTGTTAGTCGCAGTTTTTTATTAGTTAAGAGCTAACTGCGACACGATAGGTCTGGTTACAACACTGCCTAATATACTTCGGCAAAAATTTCTCAGGAGCTAAAAGTTGATGGTAGGCTGAACGATTTTCCCGCTTCATCTGTTGAAGCTCTTGTTCTGAGGTTGTTGCAAAATGATTTGTAATTATTTCCCCCAGCTTGTCGAGTGAGTTGACTGGAACTTTAATTATATGCAGGTGTTCTTCGTAAGGAATTACCCCGTCAGTATCAACAACTACTGGGATTCGGCCTGCATTTAAGGCCATATAAAAACGTCCCGAAAAATTACCGCCACCCCTAACACACAACACATAATCACTTTTGTCCGTGTTAGCAATAAATAAATTTTCTAGGGCAGTTTTATTAGATTCATTCTTAACATAGTAGCTTTGACGATTATTAGTAACATCAAAACAAACTTCAACTCTTGAATCCGCAGCTAGTATCTTCATCGCAGTTTCCCTCAACTGAAGACTCATCCCTTCAGTTATTCTGGTATCTACCCGACGAGACAATCTCCCTTGAGATAAAACTTTTCTGGTCACAGCATCAGGCACAATCGATTTACACAAGTTTGCCAACTTACCCCGAGAGGATGTAGTTCCACAAAAGCCAATAACTGGTTTTTTTCCTTTCGGGGAAATCTCTAGAGAATCCAAACCTTGTTTGGTTCGATCATTGCTCCAATAAGGACACTCTGTTTCAAATGACTTCTCTAAACTTTTATACAAACCATTCCGTAAAATGTTCGCCCAAGGTATGTCTAGTAACACATCAGAGTCACTCGTCGCATCGATAATCAACGGTTTACGGTGCGCTTGTGCTTCTTGAGCAGCCTGATATACAGAACTATCAAAAGCTAAGGTTTCTGGAGTAAAGGCTTTGTTGGGATAAATTGCTACGTCGCAATCCTGAATCGAATCAACCTCTGTATAGCGGTTTTCGGCTATGAATTGGCTAAAAATATTGTCTCTGTTTTTAGATCTTAATGGCCACAACAGTTCGACACGAGTATCTTCGGTGGCGTTAAAAGTAAAAATTTTCATTTGCAAATTTTTAGGCGTTTTGTACATGAGCCTGAAGGCAAAGTGCTTAGACAGACTAGATTTAGAAAAAGACTAGATAAACATTTAAACAGTAATTACCAGAATTATTGAAGTTAAGATGTCGTAGGAAAAACTGTCTTAAAAGTTAGGTTGAGAATTTAGCAAGGTTAATCAAGTTAATCAATCAAACTTTTCTGTACGGCAACTATATCTCGACCAACCTTGAGATAAGAATATCCTTTTGAAGCCAGTAAATTTCCACATTCTATAGTTATTTCTGGCTGAAGATGAGTATATTCAAAGTTGATAATATCTGGTAATAAGTTACTTTGAAATGCCATTTTCAGGATTTCGTAATCAAAACCTTCAGTATCTATTTGTAATAGATTTACCTGTTGAATAGAGTGCTTTTTAATCAGCGATGCCAGACTCATTGCTGGGACTTTAACAACTTCAATAAATTGCTCAATATTAGGAATTAAGGGCTTTTGTTTAAGAATAATATTACGATCAAAACTGGCAAGTAGTCTAACATATTCTGGTAGTGATTCATCCGCCATAACTCGATAGAGTTCAACCATACCATCTTCTTTGGCGATCGCGCAATTTTCTAATTTGAGCTGTGATAAATGGCTATATGTGTGACCAAGCTCTTTATATAAATTGGGTAGAGGCTCAACTAAAATTCCCGACCAATTACCTTGGGTAATTATCGAATGAACTGGGTCACCAGTTTTCCCATCGTTAGCACCAATCTGTAGGATGACAGCTTCAGAATTATCCTGAAATAGCTGCTTGACTAACAACTTTAATACGTTAATATTTTCTTCGGGAAAGTCACGGATTCGCTGAAGATTGTAACCATTTTTCCAGAGCAGTGACTGAGCTACATCTTTAATTAATTTCATATCAATCCTGCTAATAAAGTTATTTTAGTTATTACAATGTTGGTCTGAAGTTACTTATAGAACGAAAAAGTAAATGAAAAGGTAGTGTTGGTTAGTTTGAGGATTTTAACCTTACTTCCATTCCTAATATTTGCAGTAGTTATCACGAGTATATTGTGGCTTGAACTGAAAAAATATTGGATAGTCAGATTGCTTCTGGCTATCCAAATATATTATATGGCTTTGATGTTTAAGCTTTAAATCTTGCTCTAGACAGCCGAGAGATGCTGTGAATTAATGCTTGCCGAGTCTAAGGGCGCGTGAGCTACAGTTGAAGGATCTTCCAATCCTACATCACTACAGTGAGGCTCAATTCCCAAACCTTTGCGGGGATACTCGAGACAAATTAAGCGATACTCCGCAACTGCTCGATCTAATTCTTCGCGAGTCAAAGAATTGAGATAACCACATTGACCAATTTCGCCTTTAGGTAATGGTGCAGCTAAGTTGCAACCACGCTTCTCAAAAATCTTTTGCTGAGATGCCCACAGAGTATCTGTTCTCAACATAATATCGTGCCAGAGGCTTAGACCAAAGGAGCTAATTAGGCGCATAATCCGTTGAAATTGCGCTTGATCGATCCAGTTCATCCGCAGGCTTAGGTAAGCGCCAAAACCCATACCGATAGCAACTGCATGTCCATGTAACAATCCAGCCTCAATTTCAAACCCAGGTGACCAGGTGTGACCATAAGCATGAGGGCGGCATTGATGAGTTTCGTAAAGGTTGTCGTATTCCGCTGCTACGTAGCTCCGTAATGCTGCACCCAAGATTTTCTGGGACAGAAGATTAATCTCAGAATCCGCTTCGCAACCCATAGTGCCAAAACGCGTTTCGATTAACTGAGGAGCAGCCTGTTCCATCATTTCAAATAGCTCCGCGTCCTTTGTGACAGCCATTTTAATAATTTCAATGATACCGTGACGTAGCCATCCCTCTTTCAAAGTCTTAAAGAAATAGCGATCGGTAATTGATAGTATTGGAGGATGATAAGCGCCAAAAAGATTCTTATAGCCAAAACCATCACAACAGGTGCGAGGAGAAGGACCTGCATCGATACCAGCCACAATGGAAGTAGAAAGCATGATATAAGGCGTGTTGCGATGATACAGGGCGCAGGCTAGTCCTCCAGTATCGGCTAACACACCACCGCCAACGATTAACACTGGTTCGTTGCGCGATACTCCTAAGTTTTTAAAATCACCAAGCATTTTTTCAACAGTGTAGATACCTTTATCCACTTCCATTGCTCGATATACCAGTTTTTCGAGCTTAATGCCGTGATAGTCAAAATAATGTTCCAGCTGTTCACCAAAATAGCTCTCGACGTTTTGATCGACAAGACATACACAGCGTCCATGAGAAATATACATATCTCTCAGCAACAACTGCTCAGGCTCGAGAGAATTATCGATAACTTTAATGGAAGTAAAGGTGCTAGACCTCATTACCGCCTCAATAGTTTGATCGTCAGGGGTGCTTTCTACGTAACCACGGCTTTCACGGTAGCTAGAAGTAGGATAGATGGCGTGGGGATTTTCCTCAACCAAACGTTCTGCTAGATTTTGATAAAATTCTCCGTCGGCACTGTTTTTCAAATAATCGATTAGCTTAATTTTGCCTAATTCCGAGGAGTGTATTTTGTTGGCGAACTTGTACCACTCCTGACCTATCATTTGGTCGAAGGCAGAGAAAAGTTCTGCCGAAACGCCAAAAAAGCTGCTCAGAGAGAGGTTAAGACAGCTGCGAAGCCTGCGACAAGGGGATATACCCTTTACTGCATCTACTTCGGCAAACTCAGATCCTAGTTCCTGAGAAAAAGCAGGACTATCGATCAATGAAAGCAATAAGCTTTTAAATTCTTCGCTACAGCAAATGGTTTCTAGAGCCTTTTCCAAGTTCTGGTCCGTTAGAGGCTTACAGTCTTGCTTAGAGATAAAAGCCTGAACCGCCAAGGTAGTCTTTGTCATTATTTATTCCGAAAGAAACGGTATGTGCGAAATTTTTAGGGTTGTGCAATTCCCTGGTTTGAGTTGAGATAATATAACTGCTTCAAAATAACTGCTTCAAAAAGCTAATAAGATATTACCAAAAAGTTTTTGAAAGGCAAATTATAGTGATGAAAGATACAGTTTTTTGTTTTGAGGTCCGTAATACAATTAGTTAATTTTTGTCATTATCTCAAAATAAGCACAGCTAGAAGTAGGCGCAGATTATGATGAAATAAGATGTTATTCCAGTCAGGTCGCCTAATTTAAAAGGGGTATTCAAGTAATGAGAAAATTTAGGTTAAATGCTTGACGTACTTTGTTATGGTAACTAAAAATTACACTTAGTAGGTAATTTTTTTGAATATATTTAGCTGGATAATAATAGACGATCCCCTGTCAATAAGGTACGCAAAGGGGTATAGCGAAGCTTTAAGACAGATTGAATCTTATTTCAATCTGCTTGGGTTGTTGTTTGTACTTTAAATGCGTTATAGTGCAATAACTAGTATTAATTTTGTCATCAATCTTTAGTTATACTTTATTGGTTACAAACTAAAATTGAACCAAAATTTCTCCACAATGATTTAGCTGACGATCTAAATACTAATAAGTAAATACTAAAACTTGAAAAGTTTGAAAGCGTTTTTCATACTTTTGGAATTAGCTTGCAAAAAAAACAGACCTCATGTTGGCGAGATCTGCTTTTAAAATCCTGTTTTTTTGTTTTTTAAAATATAATGGGCCGAGTTGGATTTGAACCAACGTAGGCGTAGCCAGCGGATTTACAGTCCGCCTCCTTTAACCACTCGGACATCGACCCTTTCTTGTCACAGTTAAACATCATAACATAGAATCAACGCAACAGAGCAAGAAAAATAGAATTGATTAAATTTATTAAACGATGAGGCAAAGCTAAACTACGTAAGCTGATTTCAAAGCCCATAAAATTAAAATGGCTATGCCTCCGAAAATTAATACGGCAGATACAGCAACCAAAATTGGTTTGTCTGCACCATCAAACTTCATTATTCCTCGATTTAAGTCAGACATGGCGATGTTTCTCCTCTATTTTAGTCTAAATACCGATTTAATTAGGACTAGCAAAACTATAATTATTTTTTGACGACCTTAATGTTAGCAGGTAATACGTAAATGTTATCAAAACAATTTGGGTTTGGGGCTATTCTTCAAATTTCCCTTAGATCTCCAGATTTAGCATTAGCATCGCCTGAATCTGCAAGGTAATTGATTCTAATTTTGACAAGCAGTCCGATCATAAATGGAATGTAATTTCTTGCTTATTGAAAGGGAGATTATTATTGATAGCGGAAATTTCCTCTTGCTCCAATCGATTGACATCATCAATGTAGTTATTGAGGATTCGCGCCATTCGAGGATTGTAAAAACGATGAAGACTATGATTAGCAGTAGCGGGAAAGCCTCTTCTTTTCTTGTGTCTACCTCCCGCACCAGGGTCATAGATCTTGATGCCGTTGGCGATCGCCCATTCAATTGGTTTGTAGTAGCAGACTTCAAAATGCAGGGCATTATATTCTTCATAACAGCCCCAGTACCTACCGTATAGTCGATCGCCTTTTTGGAGGCAAAAAGACATCCCTACAGGATGACGATCGTCTTGCTCGGTATATGCCACCACCAATAAAACGCGATCGCTATAGTTAGGATAAAGCTGCTCAAAAAACTGTCGAGTTAAGTATTTACTACCCCAGTAAAACTTGTTGCAGGTACTACTATAAAATCGATAAATATCAGCATATAAATGCTGGGGAATTTCGTCTCCAGCATAAGTTTTGGTATATAAACCAGCTTGGGAAACAGCTTTTCTTTCGCGTTTAATATTTTTGCGCTGATTACTATTAAACATTTTGAGATAGTCATCAAAAGATTGAAAATCTTGATTTGACCAAATATAGCCATGATGCAGCCAGCTAGCAAAGCCATTTTTTTCCATTATCTCTCGCCAGTTAGGATCGACAAATAAAAAATTACAGCCAGAAAGCCGATGGCGATCGCAAAAATGCTCAATCGCTGCCAACATCAATTCAGTAATCACTTCCTCATCTTCCCCAGGAGCGACTAAGAAGCGATAGCCGACTGCGGGAGTAAAGGGAGTCATGCCCAATAGCTTAGGATAGTACTCTATTCCTAAACGATGAGATAAATCTGCCCATTGATGGTCAAAAACAAATTCCCCGTAACTATGGCCTTTGATATACAAGGGGGCAGCAGCAATCAAATGGTAATCGCGCCATACTGTTAAATGACAAGGTTGCCAACCATTACGAGCCGTTGCACTGCCCGAAACTTCAAGATTATTTAGCCACTCCCACTCTAAAAAAGGAGTAGCTAGGGGTTTAGCTAATTCATCCCAGTTTGCTTGGGGAATTTCGGCTATTTGAGTAATCCAAGATAGAGAATACTGAGATTTGATCTGCTCAACCATGATGTGGCATTTAAGACTGAAATAACAGAGGATTTGTTAATTAGCCTAATAAATATTGCCAAAAATTGCAGAAAAAAGCGAGATTACTGTTCCCTGTTCCTTGCTCACTGTTCATTGTTAAATCTGGCGCTCTTGAATCAATTGAATTACCAACTCGGTAAATATAGGATCGTCGATTCGTCTTGCTGCTTCAATTAAAATATCTGATTCTGGTTGAGGATCTTCTGCCGT
>JBDKJC010000080.1:0-8838 GCA_039796815.1 Cyanobacteriota bacterium
AAGGCAATAATTAAAATAATCTCTATAGAGTCGGTAAAATTATCTAATCATGAATTTAGAAAAATTCCTCAGCTTAAGTGCAGGTAAATGGTTTAGTCAACGCACCAACTACTTTTTAGACCAAAATCAATCCGCCAGCAGTAAAGCTGATATTACCATTGAATTGCTAGCTGCCGATGATTCGCGAGTATTAGAACTGTGTCGACAGCACAATTTAGATTCAAGTTTAGCTGTTGGTGGTGCAGTTCAAAGCTGGGATAACTCTGTAGATTGGGGCAAAGCCAAACAGGTGGGTTCAGCAACTATTGTTTTAGTCAGTAATCCAGATAGTGAGACTACAGGAAAACTCCTTCGTCCTCAAGATTCTCAAGTTGTGGGACAGTATGTATTAGGTCAAGATGAAGCACTAACTCTGACGATTGAAAATGACGAAATGTCTGCCGAGGAACGACAGTGGTTTGCCAGCGACAACTTTAAAATGCGTACCACAGTAGTTAAATTTAGCGATGGTACCAAGCAAACCTCGTTTTACTCAGAAATCCGTAAAGCAGTTAACAATGAACAATGAACAATGAACAATGAACAGTAATCAATTTATCTCCTGGATTGTAACTGCCGATAGACATCACGAATATCCACCTTGTGATAAGCCAGGGCAACTAGAGTGTGATAGAGCAAATCTGCCACTTCCGAGGCTATTTCGGCTGGTCGATCGTCTTTGCAAGCCATAACTACTTCAGCTGATTCTTCACCAATTTTCTTGAGAATTTTGTTGTCTCCTCCTGCAATTAACTGGCAGGTATAGGAAGATTCTGTGGGGTTAGCCAAGCGATCGCAAATCACACGATAGACTTCTGATAAAGTGTCAGCAGGAGGCGCAATTTTGTCTTCATCGAGTTGATGGAAACAGCTACGCTCCCCTGTATGACAGGCAATATCTCCTACCTGTTCAATGGTAACCAATAGAGCATCACTATCACAGTCATAACGCAGCGATCGCACTTTTTGAATATGCCCTGAAGTTGCGCCTTTGTGCCATAATTCCTGACGAGATCGGCTCCAATACCAAGTTTCTCCCGTCGCCAAAGTTTTCTGTAACGATTCTTGATTCATCCACGCCATCATTAACACTGTACCGTCAAGGTAGTCTTGAGCGATCGCTGGGACTAATCCTTGTTCGTTAAAGCGAATTTTGTCTATAGGAAAGTTGTAATTTTGGGTTTTACTTGAGGACATCGTATTGTGCCAATTATGATCCTTCATCTTTTATCTCTTTAAAGATTGTCACGCGAAAACGGATAATTTCCAAATTTTAGTTGTTTATTTTTTGAGCTATTTTTCCAAGAGCAAGACTGTCCCCAAACAATGACCATGAATTATACTCGAGCGACAAAAAAAGCTGCCTCATAATCTAAAGCAGCTCCTTCAATCTTTACTTTGAAGCTTAAATAAATTTATATTCGATATAAGCCTCGCTAGAATTAACAATCTCCAGGCTGCCCCATGATTCCAAATCTTTTAGATAATTAAGATTTTTCTTCGTGTTGAGAACTCTCCCAATCAAAGTATTTCTACTTTTGGTGATGTTACTTCTTAAAGTATGAATATTCATTTTCTTAGACTCGACATTCAATTATTTACCAATTTTTAGACATTATAAACATTAATAGTTAATTATTAGCAAAGCTAAGATTATTTGTGATATTTGAAAACAGTTTCTAGTTTACTGAAGAATTATAAATTCATTAGCAGAGTACTATATTTGCCCAAATCTTGTATTGTGACAACAACAATACAACTTTGTCCTATTTATTGCAATCTCAATAGTTACATAAGTACTTATAGAGATATTCAACAAATAGTTAATAATAGTTAAAAGATGAATCTCGTATAATTCAATTAATTTTTTTAGATAGTCGAGTCGCAAAAAAACTGGCAAGTTTAATTAACTTACCAGTGGATTAAAACTATTTATCAGTAGCTAAAAACTAACCAAAACTACTGCTTATCTTCAATTACCTGATCGATTAGACCATATTCCATCGCTTCATAAGCTGACATAAAATAATCGCGATCGGTATCTTTCTTAATTTTCTCAATCGATTGTCCTGTATTATCTGCCATCATTTGATTCAATTGATCGCGAATACGCAAAATTTCTTTGGCTTCAATATCAATATCTGTCGCCTGTCTACGTCCTTGAACACCCCCTAAAGGCTGGTGAATCATAATCCGCGAATGAGGCAGTGCTAAACGCTTACCTTTGGTACCGCCACAGAGCAAAAATGCGCCCATAGAGGCGGCCAAACCAACACAAATAGTCACCACCTCAGACTTGATATGACGCATGGTGTCATAGATGGCTAACCCAGCAGTTACCGAACCACCAGGAGAATTTATATAAAGGTAGATCGGTTTACCAGGATCTTCAGAATCTAGGTAGAGCATGATCGCAATAATTTGGTTAGCTAGACTATCATTAACTCCTCGCCCGAGGAAAATAATCCGCTCACGATATAAGCGGTCATAAATGCTAATCCAGTCACTATACTGCTGACCAGGCATTTGATAGGGAACTTTGGGAATACCAATGGGCATAGATTTCTTACCTCTATAAGGGTTTCTGGTGTTCTTTTTTTAAGCTCTTAGCTCTTAGCTCTTAGCTCTTAGCTTTTAGCTGATATTAATGTGGTTTCATCTTATAGCTGATAGCTTTATTTAACTAAGAGCAGCTACGGGAGTAGGTAAGTCACGGGTGCTTTCTAAAACTTTGTCGATTAAGCCATAGTCCTTGGCGTCTTGAGGAGTCATATAAAGCATTCTGTCTGTATCTTTTTCAAGCTTCTCTACTGATTGACCAGTATTGCGACTAAAAATATCTAAAACAGCACGTTTGTTTTCAATAACTTCTTTGGCGCGAATCTGAATATCTGTGGCTTGTCCTCTGGCACCTTGGCGAGGCTGATGCAGAATAATTGTGCCGTTGGGCAAGCTGGCGCGATAACCTTTGGCTCCAGAAGAGAGAATCATCGCTGCTGTTCCCATCGCCTGACCAATACAGATAGTGTGTACTTGGGGCTTGATGTAGTCCATAGTGTCACAAATAGCAAAGGCTTCTGTTTCAAAACCAATGGAGTCTCCGCCATACCAAGAAGTACCAGTAGAGTTGATATACATAGTAATTGGTTTTTCTGGGTCATCAAATTGGAGAAAGAGTAATTGAGCTACGATCAACTCCGTAACGTCAATTCCCATTTGGTCTTTATACTCATCAGGAGAAACTAAGGGAAGACCTAAATAGATAATGCGCTCTTTTAATAGCAGAGAAGGTAAATCTGGGGGTGGAGTACGATAATTGCCACCGCCTCCTCTATAGGGAGCTTGTACTGCCTGAATTGGTGAATCCATAGTTTTATTAGTAAATTTACCTCTTACGTTATATTGTTATCTACGCGACAAATTGACGGGAGAAACAATATCTAAGCTCTAATTATTGCTTTGATGTCAGAGTCCGTACAAATGATTTTAACGCATCTATCTACCAGGATTTACCTTGTTTTAACCTTTAAAACCGAACTTCAACCGTACTAATCGAAACTATTGGTATTTTTTAGTTATCAGCTCCCCCATTTGACTATGGCTAGAACATATGGCTAGAACAATTGCTCTAATTGCCCACGACGCGAAGAAAGATGAAATGATAAATTTTGCGCTGAACCATCAGCCGCTGTTGTCTCGGTATCATCTGATTGCTACGGGGACGACAGGAAAAAGAATTAAGGACGCAACTAAACTCAAAATAGAAACTATGGCATCAGGTTCATTGGGAGGAGATGTTCAAATTGCTGCCAAAGTCGTTGCGGGGGAAGTGATTGCTGTAATTTTTTTTATCGATCCTTTAAATGCTCAACCTGATGAGCCAGACATTCAGGTGCTACTGCGGATTTGCAATTTACACTTAGTTCCTTTAGCAACTAATTTAGCCACAGCAGAAGCGATCGCCAATAGTTTTGCTCAAAGTCTGGTAGCTCACTTAATCTTTAATCCTGTATCGGGTAGTGGCAACGGTAAACAAGATCTGGATTTTATTAAACAAATTTTAGAGCCTCACTTACACCTTGAGGTGCATTTAACTAGTCCCGATCTCGATCCTCAAGAATTAGCCGAACAGGCGATCGCTCAGGATGCCGATCTGATTATTGCTTCGGGAGGGGATGGTACAATCTCGGCAGTGGCTGGGGCAGTAATCGGTACGGAGATTCCCTTGGGGGTTATCCCTAGAGGTACAGCAAATGCATTTAGTATGGCGTTGGGGATTACTCAGCAAATCAACCAACTCAGACGGGCATGTGAAATAATTTTGGCAGGAAAAGTTAGAACCATTGATGCTGCTCTATGCAATAATTTACCTCTAATTCTCTTGGCAGGCATTGGTTATGAAGCCGAAACTATCGAAAAAGCCGATCGCGAGGCAAAAAATCGCTGGGGTTCTCTGGCTTATCTAATGGCAGGCTGGAAACAGTTAGACGAACAGCAATTATTTGAGGCGGAAATTGAAATTGCTGGAGAAATTAGAACTTTCCAAGCGGGAGCAATTACCATTGCTAACGCTGCACCGCCTACCTCGGTATTAGCTCAGGGAATAGGGGAAGTAGTTGTCGATGACGGCTTGCTAGATATTACGATTGCGACGGTGGATAACAAGCTACAGGGGGTAACTACTATTTTGAGCATGTTGGGGGCTGCCATGATTAGAACTAACGCAGGATTAGATAATGTCGTTCATCTGCGATCGCCAAAAGTAAAAATTTCCGCTAACCCAGTCCAAAAAGTGGTTCTAGATGGCGAAATTATCGGCAATACGCCCCTAGAGATTGAATGCTTGCCTCAAAGTCTTAAGGTATTTGCCCCTATTCCCCAAAATAGAAATGACAAGCAATAAGCTAAAAACTTCAGTTCATTTGCTGTCTAATAAGGAGAAACTTACAATTGTTATTTTGCGACAATAAACACAATAGCTAATTAATTATCCCAATCTGCTTAATTAAATTATTAATATTTAGTAGTTATTTATAGTTGAACTCGCTCAAAATTATCGCTCAAAATTAAATAAATGAAATTTAAGCATAAAATTACTCAATTAACCATTACAGGAACAGTAAGCAGCATCTTAGCATCAGGTATCTTACTAGGCGCGATCGCTACTCAACAGACTCAAGCTGAAGTCCCTCAACTAGCTCAGGCTCTTGCTCCAGAAGAAGTTAATCTGCGTGCTAAACAAATTGTTGTCCGCATAGACGGGGCTAATGTTGGCTCTGGTTCAATCCTCGAATACCAAAATGGCAACTATACCGTGTTGACTAACTGGCACGTAATGAAAAATCAGGGGAGCTACACTGTACAGACTATTGATGGTCGAAAACATCAGGTAATAGCTACCAGCATTAAACAATTGCCAGGGGTAGATTTGGCTATATTTCAATTTAATAGTGACCAAAATTATCAAACTGCTGAATTAGGCGATTCTGGTAGTCTAAGTGAAGGACAAATTGTCTATTTTGCGGGCTATCCAGGGGAATTACGGCGGGAAGACAATCGTTATTATCGCTTTTTTACGGCTAATATCGTGGGTATTTTGCCAAAATCCACTGAAAATGGCTATTCTATAATTTATAGTGGAGAAGCCTTTCCTGGGATGAGTGGCGGACCTGTTTTTAGTCGAGATGGAGTTATGATTGGAGTTCATGGAGAAGCGAATGTTAATGCGATCTCAGGAGGCACTTCCAACTATGCAATTCCGATTGCTAGCTATCAACAGGCGATCGCTAAATTAGAGGCGCAACCCACCCCTCAGAATCCCCCAGCCACAGCAACCCCCAAACCTGAAGCGACAGCTCAACAGCCAGCACCCAAACCCACTTCCTCAACTAAAACACCTGTCAAACCAACAGCTCAAAGCCAACAGTCAGAATCAATCAATTCCAATAATGTATCTTCTGTCCCCACCTTCTCATCGGGAGGCAACTCTGTCAAAAAACCTACAACCAAACCTGAAGTAATTGTCGAAACCGAACAGCCACAACAGCCAGTAGAACAGCCTAAACCAGCAAGCAAACCCGAAGTAATTGTCGAAACCGAACAGCCACAACAGCCACAACAGCTAGAGGAGGTTTCAGTTAGTAGCGCCAGCAAAAAAATTGCTTTAATTTCGCCTAAAACTGGGATTGATTACACTCAACTACGCGATCTTCTTAGGGAGGGTAAATGGTCAGAAGCAGATTTGCATACCTATCAATTGGTCGAGCAGATTGTCAAGTCCGCTAAAAATGACAATCAGCACATTTTTATTGAACTAAAAACTATTGCCGAATATTCTTGCCCTGATGTTAGAACAGTAGATTATCTCTGGAAGAAGTATAGTAACAATCGATTTGGTTTTAGTCCACAACAGGAAGTATGGCGGAGTGTCAACCAAGATGGAGACTTTTCAACTCAAACTTGGCGACGTTTCGCAACTCAGGTTGGTTGGAAAAAAGGAGAAGTTATCAACGGTAGCGGTTACCTACTTTACGATGAGCTAGACTTTGAACCGACAAAAGCACCCGCAGGTCATCTACCCTGGTGGTTTGCGCTCCCAGATGAAGAGCAAAATGTGATCAAATCCTTATTTGCCCGCTGCAATCTTAACCCCACGACCGCAGAGTTGGAAGCAGAAGCCAAAGCAAATTCTGCCGACACGGCTCAAAACCCTGGGAATCATCCTAATAGTAAGAATTCGCCTGATGTCAACAAACCACCGAAATCTAATAATTAAACCCAGTAATTACGAATGAAACACCATCAAATAGCTCTAAAAATCAAAACTACAGGTAAATCACTCCATAAGATTACTAATCAAGTAGAACAGGCTGTAGCTAAATCTAATGTGGTGACAGGACTCTGTACAATTTTTATTCGCCATACTTCTGCTTCTTTATTAATCCAAGAAAATGCCGATCCTGATGTCTTAACTGATTTAGAGAACTTTTTTGCTCGGCTAGTGCCAGAAGATGCCAGTCGCTATATCCATGGTGCAGAAGGATTAGATGATATGCCCGCTCATATTCGCTCGGCTCTAACCCATACCTCAGAACAGATTCCGATTTCTAGCAGCAGGTTAGTTTTAGGGACTTGGCAGGGAATATATCTTTGGGAACATCGCCAACGTGGTCATTATAGAGAGATTATTGTTCATATCAGCGGGGAGTCATCTTGAATCAAAAAACATATCATATAACCTCTTCTGCTGAGTGGCAGCAAGCCCAAATTCTTGGCGAATATCAACCGCAGGGATTTGCTCAGGAGCAGTTTATTCATCTTTCCTATCGTCATCAACTCTTGACCGTAGCTGAGCGTTTTTATGCCGAGCAAAACGGACTGGTGATATTAGTGATCGATTCATCTAGAATAAAAGGTGGTCTAATTGAGGAAAATCTGGAGGGGGGTATGGAATTATATCCTCACTTTTATGGCGTATTGCCTATTGATGCTGTGATTGAGGCGATCGCTTTTCCCTGTAATGCTGATGGTGGCTTCGACTTACCAGTCGAATTAAACATTTGAATTATGACTTGAATCATTTATCTTGACGAAGATCGTCTTGCTCATGCGATCGCTTTCCATGGAAAAAGTAAAATCCTGCGGTGTAATCTGCTTCACGAAAACTCAAAAACCATCATTTTTGTTGATGAAGCGATCGTATCGTTATGATTTGCCCAAAGGTCATATTGAACCAGGAGAGACAGAGTTACAGTGCGCCCTACGAGAATTATTTGAAGAGACAGGTATTACTCGAAAACAAGTTTGTTTAGAACTAGATTTTCGTTTCAGGACAATTTATTATCCCCGTTATCGACGTTTCGGGGGGGAAAAAGTTGAGAAATCTTTGGTGATTTTTTTTGGCTGGGTAAGTGAAGAATTAGAGATTGTGATGACTGAACACAGTTCTTCCGAGTGGGTGAAGTGGAATCCACCTCACTATTTTCATAACCGCATTATTGACGAGTTATTAGCAACAGTAGAGCGAAAACTGATAATCGGACGTTAGCAATTAAAACCTCAAATAGTGCATTATTTGCGAGATGAGATCGCTATCAAGGTTGAGGCGGGTTGATAAATCAACCAGGTTGCGATATTTACCCTGTTGTTGCCGTTGAGATACAATTTCCTGAGCTAAGTCACTATCTATGGCAGGAATATTAGTAAGTTCTTCAATCGAGGCGCTATTAATATTTGTTTTGACTGGACTAAGAGGACTAAGACGATCGTAATAAGCAAAAGCTAAAACTGGCTCATATTGTTGCAAGTGTTGTACGGAGACACCAATCGCCGCCGCAATATCTTCTAAACAAACTAACTGTACCCCCATTCTGACCAATTCTACTAGCGATCGCGCCTGGCGGATAGAAAATCCTGGTAGTCGCAGCCAATCATCCACCGTTGCTAAATTAACGTCAATCTTAATCCCTAATTTAGCAGCGATCGCAATTTCACTTAAAGACTGAAAACGATAGTACGGATCGTTGGCTATTTTCTGTCTGATTCCAATTTCCGATAGCTTAAACATGAAATAATTACTGATTACTGTTCATTGTTCATTGCTCACTGTTCAAGTAATTTGTTCTAAAAGCTGACGGCGTTTTTGTTCAAATTCATATTCCGTGACCAAACCGTCTTCTCGTAGCCGATCGAGTTCGCGCATGGCTTCGGCGATCGCTTTTACTTGGGGCGCGCTACTCAAATTAGAATTATACTTGTGTCCATTAAATTGACGTTCAAACTGTTCGGAATCTTGTACCA
>JBDKJC010000081.1:0-8823 GCA_039796815.1 Cyanobacteriota bacterium
TGACCTTTGGGAACTATCTACTGCCGCCGAATTATTTCAACAGGCGATCGATCTTGCTCATAATACCCAGCATCATCCGTGGTCAGAAAAAGCTCGTTTAGGTTTAGCCTTAGTGAATTCTTACCAGGGAAAAAAATTTACCGATCCCACTGTTTCCCGACTCTACCGCCTAATTAGCGAACTCGAAGATCCGACTTACAATACAGGACGGTTTGCCTATTTTATCCAGATGTTAGGACAAATATTTGGTAATCAGCAACAGATTGAACCCGCCAGAAAAATGTGGCAAAGAGCGATCGCTTTTTCTCAGACTAGTCACTACACCCAAATTAAAGCCAAGTCTTTTACTGGTTTGGGTAATATTGAGAGTTTAAACAATAACTTTATTCAAGCCAATATCTATCATCAACAAGCAGTCGAATTACTAGACAAAATCGCTGCTAAATGTGACCTCGCAGAAGCTTATTTTCAGTGGGGAATTACACTACAAGCTAATCAGCAAATAACTCAAAGTCGGGAGTGTTGGCACAAGGCGATCGCTATTTATCAACAGATTCCCGCACCCAAACAAGTTGCCAGAGTCGAAAAACAACAAAATTGGCGATTGTAATACCAACCAAAGAATCAAACAAAATTAGCGATCGCTCTTTGACAGCAAGCCAAAACGCTGGCAATTTCAGAAGTTTCTTGAGGATAGGTAATTTGAGGACGGCTGATGACAATTAGCGTAATTCCCAAGCTAGCTGCTGCTTGACGTTTATGATCTTCTCCTCCAGCTTTACCTGATGCTTTAGTTATTACTAGAGAAATCTTCCACTGTTGCCATAAAGCTATCTCTGTCGCCAAGCTAATCGGAGGACGGATCGCCATTAAGCGATCGCCAGTAAAACCAGAAGCGATCGCCATTTCTAAGGACTCGATTTTAGGTAAAACTCTGGCAAATAAAGTCGCCCTACTCTGCCATGATTGAAACTTCGGTAAAATTTGGCAACCTACTGTTAAAAGTACTCGTTGAGCAGTCAAATAATCCCCTGTTAACAGACGTTCCCAGCTATCTAGTTCAATTACATTAGCTTCAACTGTTGAGGATTGATAGTGAGTTCTTTCATAACGCAGATAAGCAATATTTAACTGCTGAGTAACGGCGATCGCCTGTTGAGAAACCTCTGTTGCGTAGGGGTGAGAAGCATCGACTACTAGCTTAATCTGATGCTGCTGGCAAAAATAACCCATTTGAGATACATTCATACAGCCGACAATGATCTTCGCTTTAGCATTATATAAAGCCCGAGCCGTATCTGTAGTCACAGTAATCACTAAAGGAATATTAGACTCCAGCAGAATATTAGCTATGGTTGCGCTGTCACTCGTTCCCCCAATCAGCCAAACTTTACTATTCATCTACTATCTGGGAACAACATCTTTAATTACAATCCTCTTTTTTCAAGGAGAGATAATTGTTCACTGTTCACTGTTCACTGTTCACTGTTCACTGTTCACTGTTCACTGTTCACTGTTCACTGTTCACTGTTCACTGTTGAATTATCTTCCCTTTAACGCCTTGTTAAAATTGCGACGATAGGATTTGTTACCAATAATTAAGACGGGCCACAATACAGCAAGAGAGACGCGTCCTGGCAAACTAGCATTAAAGTTGGTATTACCATAGCCAGATAAAAACTTCCAAATCCCACCGACATAGACGACGAACAAGACAAATCCTAGAAAATGCATATCTACCTATCCTTGCTAATCAAATAAACCAACTAACAACTGTTATATTCTAACAACTGGCTAACAACTGATAAATTTTTGAATAGTAATAAAATACAGGTATCTAAAAAGCTAGTTAAGATTTGAGCTTTACCAATAATTTAAGGAGATTTTGATGCGAGCAGTTCTTATGGCGGGTGGTTCAGGCACTAGATTACGTCCTTTGACCTGCGATCTCCCTAAACCGATGGTTCCAATCCTCAATCGACCCATTGCCGAGCATATTATTAATTTATTAAAACGTCACAATATTATCGAAATTATTGCCACACTTTATTACTTACCCGATGTGATGCGGGATTATTTTCAAGACGGTAGTGAATTTGGGGTACAAATGACCTATGCCGTAGAGGAAGAACAGCCTTTAGGTACGGCAGGATGTGTCAAAAATATTCAGCCATGGCTAGATGATACTTTTATTACCATTAGTGGGGATGCCATCTCCGACTTCGATTTACAAGCAGCGATCGCTTTCCATCGAGAGAAGAAATCCAAAGCTACTTTGATTTTGACCCGTGTACCTAACCCCGTTGATTTTGGCGTAGTGATTATCGATCGAGAGGGTAGAATCGATCGCTTTTTGGAAAAGCCTGCGTTGAGTGAAATTTTCTCAGATACGGTGAATACTGGTACGTATATCTTAGAGCCAGAAGTTTTAGATTACCTGCCAGAAAACGAAGAGTCTGACTTTTCTAATGATTTGTTTCCCATCCTTTTGGAACAAGGAGAAGCAATGTATGGTTATGTTGCCGAAGGTTATTGGTGTGATGTCGGTCATTTAGAAGCTTATCGTGAAGCTCAATATGATGGACTCGAGCAAAAAGTTAAACTAGACTTTCCCTACCTGGAAAAATCCCCTGGAATTTGGATTGGTAGCAATACCTATATCGATCCCAGTGTCATGATTGAATCTCCCGTAATGATTGGCGACAATTGTCGGATTGGCGCACGGGTTAAAATAGAGGCAGGAACTGTCATTGGTGATAATGTAACCATTGGTTCTGATGCTAATTTAAAGCGACCAATTATTTGGAATGGTGCTACCGTTGGCGATGAATCTCATTTGCGTGCCTGTACTATCTCTCGCGGTACAAGAATGGATCGGCGATCGCAAGCTTTGGAAGGTTCGGTAATCGGCAGCCTATCGATCATTGGTGAAGAAGCTCAAATTGCACCAGGGGTTAGGGTGTGGCCTAGTAAAAGAATTGAGTCGGGGGCAATTCTTAACATTAATTTGATTTGGGGTAATACCGCTCAGCGTAACCTTTTTGGGCAAAGAGGAGTAACAGGACTAGCCAACATTGACATCACGCCTGAATTTGTGGTTAAGCTAGGTGCTGCCTATGGCTCTACTTTAAAATTAGGTTCTACGGTAATTGTTTCACGGGATCAGCGTAGTGTCTCGCGGATGGTCGGTCGAGCAATAATTTCGGGATTGATGTCGACAGGAATTAATGTGCAGAATCTAGAAGCTACTGCGATTCCGATCGCTCGTACGATGATGACCACGATGATTGATGTAGTAGGGGGAATTCATATTCGTTTAGAACCCAATCGAGCTGATTATTTACTGATTGAATTTTTCGATCGACAGGGTATCAGTATTTCTAAGTCCCAAGAAAAAAAAATTGAAGGAGCCTATTTTAAAGAGGATATCCGTCGAGTCTCAGTGCAAGAAATCGGCAGCGTTAGTTACCCGAGCGGAATTCTTGATACCTATAGTCGTGCTTTTGCTAGGTATATTAATATTGCCGCCGTTCGTAGTAGTAGTTCTAAAATTGTGATCGACTATGTATATGCAGTGGCAGGAGCTATTTTACCTCAGTTATTAGCCAAATTTGGCTGTGATGCCGTGGTACTAAATGCTAGTTTGCAAGAAACGTCTATTTCAACTACTCAAAAAGAAGTGTTATTGGATCAGTTAGGGCAAGTAGTAGAAGCTTTAAGAGCAAATTTTGGCGCTCAAGTATCTGCTAACGGAGAACAGCTTATTTTAGTAGACGAGGCGGGATTACCAATTCGTGGAGAAACTTTAACCGCTTTGATGGTCAACACTATTTTTACCGCTAATCCCCGCAGCACAGTAGTCGTTCCTGTCAATGCTTCTAGTGCTGTAGAAGAAATTGCCCGCCGTCATGATGGGATGGTAATTAGAACTAAAGTTAATCCCACTGCCTTAATGGAGGCATCCCGTGATAATCCTCATGTGGTGTTAGGTGGTAGTAGTGAAATGGGCTTTATCTTTCCCGAACTGCATCCTGGTTTTGATGCCATGTTTGGCATTGCTAAACTGATTGAAATGCTGACTATTCAAGAGCGATCTCTAGCTGATATTCGCCAGGATTTACCGAATGTTTACCATAAATCTTGCTCGGTTCGCTGTCCCTGGAAAATCAAAGGCTCTTTGATGCGTCACTTATTAGAAACTCACCCAAAAGACAATCTAGAGTTGATTGATGGGGTAAAAATAATTAATCCCCATAATGACAACTGGGTCTTAATCTTACCTGATGCGGGCGAACCTCTAGTACATATCTATGCCAATAGTGGCGATCGCTTTTGGGTCGATGAACAGCTTCTGGAATATCGCCAGCGAGTCCAAAATTTTATCGATCGCGAACAAAGTTATTAATTAATAACTGCGGTTACAATGACGGAGAGATCCAAGTCAGAAGGATAAATAGTACAATTGTTCACATAGTTTCTAGAAATTTAGTTTAGATATTTAAGGAGTAGTAAACCCATGAATAGCTGTATTTTGATGGCACAGATTATCAGCGACCCTGAACTACGCTCTACTCAAGATCAAATGAGCGTATCGACAATGATGGTTGAATTTGAATCTACCAAAGAAGGGGAAGACCCAGGCAAAGTGCAGGTAGAAGGATGGGGCAAGCTAGCTGAAGAAATTAAAGGCATCTACAGCGCAGGAGATCAGATTATTATTGAAGGTCGCTTATCCATGAATTTGTTTGAGATGCCAGAAGGATATAAAGAAAAGCGGGCTAAATTAGTTGCCTCACGTATCTATCCTGTAAGTGCGGTTAGTACTGGTTCTAGTTATACGGCCCAACCGTATCAAGAGCGACAATCAGATACAGATAATGTAGTAGATTTTGCGCCGACTTCCAAACCACAAGCTGAACCAGCCTATGTTGCTCCCAAACCCGCACCGAATCCCGAACCAGCTCCTGTAAGTAGTGGCAATGAAGATTGGGATGAAATTCCTTTCTAAATATCTGTTAAATATATATCAATGCTTAATGTATTTAGATTAAGCAAACGAATTCTAGTTTTACTTGCACTGCTGTTCATTATTCCATTGGGCATTTTTTCTAAAGATTATGCAGGCATCGGACAAGAATGGGTACAAGATTATGCAGGTGATGTCTTGTATGAGATTTTTTGGTGTCTATTAATCTTTTGGTTTGCTCCTGCTAGCAAAAATTCAACCAAATTACATCCAATTGCTCTGTGGGTATTGGTTGTGACCTGTATCATTGAGATTAGCCAGGTTTGGTTTTATCTAGTCCCAGTCACTATACGTTCTTCATTTATTTGGCGTATGTTGCTGGGTGCTGGCTTTGATTGGTGGGATTTTCCCCATTATGCTTTGGGTGCATTAATTGGCTGGAAGATAATTGAACAAATTGCTCAAATTACTAGATTTTATCAAAAGCTCTAAGCTCTAAGCTTTTGATAATTAAACTAATTGCCAGATTAATATTAAGAACTCCCGTTATTTTGCGCACAATGCCTAAGAATTTACTAAAGTAAAGGAGAAATATATCCATATTATCTTATTCAACTAAAACAATGGTTGATGCCATCATAATTATCATTTGCATTGTTGCAGCGGTAAATATCGGATTCGATGGGTTACAGTTGCTACCTCAAGATATCTTGGAAGGGGTATCTAATATCGAAGCTCTGCGCTTTGTGATTGCGGGATTCGCTGCCATTATCGGTTTGGGTGTGGGAGTTGCCGTACAGACTACCTATCGTCGCTTAGAAAATAAAATCCGTAACACCAAGATTGAAATTATTATTACTAGAGCGATCGGTTTGGTAATGGGTTTATTAGTAGCTAATTTGACTTTAGCACCAGTATTTTTGTTACCGATTCCCCAAGAATTGAGCTTTTTTAAACCAGCTTTTGCCGTACTTGGTAGCGTCATGTTTTCCTATCTGGGGATTAGTCTGGCTGATACTCATGGACGAACTTTCTTACGTTTAATTAATCCTAATAGTATTGAGTCGATGTTGGTAGCAGAAGGTACTCTAGAAGCTATGCCAACCAAGATTTTGGATACTAGCTGTATTATTGATGGTCGAGTAGAAGAACTACTGAAAACAGGCTTTCTCGAAGGGCAAGTATTAATCCCTCAGTTTGTCCTACAAGAATTACAGAATCTAGCCGATGCCAGCAATTCGCAAAAGCGTATTCGTGGTAGGAGAGGTCTTGATATTTTAAATCAAATGCAGGAAAACTATCCCGATCGCATCGTAATTAACAAGGCGGATTATGAGGAGATTGATACTGTTGATGCCAAGTTGGTGAATTTGGCACAGGAAATAAGTGGGACATTATTAACCAATGACTACAACTTAAGTAAAGTAGCTAACCTGCAAAAAGTTCAAATTTTAAATATTAATGATTTGGCTCGTGCATTACGTCCTGTCTATCTTCCAGGCGATTATTT
This sequence comes from Cyanobacteriota bacterium, assembly GCA_039796815.1. Lineage (GTDB taxonomy): Bacteria > Cyanobacteriota > Cyanobacteriia > Cyanobacteriales > Xenococcaceae > Waterburya. Next base: position 6,477 of record JBDKJC010000081.1, read on the forward strand.
AGAGTTAAAAATCCTCAAGCAGGGTAAAGAACCCGAACAGGGTATTGGCTATTTAGAGGATGGTACGATGGTAGTGGTGGAAGAAGGTAGTAACAGCGTTGGTGGAGAACTACAGGTAGTAGTCACTTCTTCTTTGCAAACCTCCGCAGGACGGATGATTTTTGCCAAACCTCAGTCTGAGTTGGAATCGGAAAGCTATTCTAACGTAGTCAGTTAACTACAGATTATCCCAAGGCATTAACTGAGTAATCTGTAGCTGTGAGAGTGTGTTTGTAAAGTAAACACTAAACTGTAGAGGATTTAGTATTACTTAATCCTCTTCTCAAAACCAACTTTAATTAGCAAGTTGCTAACCAATGATAGTCGGTTTTAGTAACTTGTAGTATTTTAATTGCACTACTAACTTTTCTCCAGTTTTTTTCAACAAAACCTAATTTTCTAATTTAGATTTTGTCTAATTCAGCCATGTCTTAGGCTATTTTTTAGGCGATTACCCTAGCTTTAGAAGTGCTGCTGATTGTTTACTTGAAGAACTCATGACTGGCAACTATTTCATTTCTTATTTGTCAGTATCTCTCAATTCTTGAGTTAGGTACTAGAATTTACGTCAAAATAGGTGATTACGATACAGCAGTTAAAGATTTAAAGACTTTCTTTGCTAACCGTAAAGATCGTCCAATAAAGGGAGAGGGAAATGTTCGGTATGTAGAATTAGACGATCGAGTAAATGTTGTCGCTAGAAGTTTTAGTTCTAAACCAAGTTTTCCAACAATAGAAATACAAGACCGAAAAAATGGTTTTGCCATATTTAAAGTTCGATATGCTTTGGAGCTTTAAATAATTTAGTATTTTTGTGTTCTGCTAGAGCGTTTCCATATTAGGGCTAGGTTCGATTATTTACTCTTAAATTACTAGCCCCGATATTATAAATAGATTCATTAAGTAGCCTAATAAAAGAAATAGAAATAGAACTGAAGGTAAATAACGAAGGAGAAGAATCAAAAGTGAAAAGACTGACGGATGAAGAGTTTCAGAAAGTTCAAAATAGGCTTTCAAAAATAGTGAACCATACAAGTTCTGGAGAGTTATTTGAGCTAGTACTAACTAAACAGGAAAATTTAATGGCAGTGCCAATATTTGTTCGTCCCTGGTTCTCTGAACAAATTCTAAATGCTTTTTTGATGGCTGCTCAAAACTACAATCATTCAGAAATAGTTACAACCTGGATAGGTGTGGATGATGAAAAAAACTTATTTCGTTTATCAATCTCACCTATTTACGAAGAAGTTTCAAATTTAACAGATTATGGCGAGCTTACAATGATGGACACGGCTACTTTTTCGGGTTCGCCTGACTGGGTTTTTATACACTCTACAATCTCAGTAGAAAATTATGACATTGTTGTTGGAACTAAAGATATTATACGGCTATTTACTAATGAAAGCGTTGAGGAAAGTTTTAATAAATTTTCTACAGAAGTGAATAAGCTAATGCAAAATCAACTATCTCCACAAATGCAACTTTACGATAATTTGCAAATAGTTTATCAGAAACTTATAGTCTATAACGATAGCAGTCCTGGTACTAAAGTGGTAATTAATTAATCGGAGTTCGAGTTGAACTTCTCAATCGGCGTAGCTGTCCTAAAGGATACAGCTTCAACGAATCGCACCATATATAGATTTTTGGCTATGCAAAACAAAAGTCATGCCCCCGCCAGACCGCCATTACTAGGCTGTTTATTTTACTTCCACGAGCGCACCTACCGCAGAAGGATTTAGATACTTTATTTTTTTAGCTTATGGTTCTACATTTGACTAATCGCGTCACCATTACAATTTCTAGGGTGATATTTGTTCGGTCACGTTTTGTGTGTGAAGCTTCATACACAAAAGCTGACCGCTCGAAGTACTAAGAACAGGAAATCTCATTCCTCATATATTACATTATGCATATTATATGCGAAGCGCTATCCTTTAGAACTGTTGTTTGTATTATACCAGATTCTGATTCTAAATCATGTTTATTACACCCTGCCCAAAATTCATCCCATCGCTAAAAGCGAGTGTTTTCTTTTGAAAGAAAGATAACGATCTCAGTTTTAGGAAAACGCTTTTATAGGATAAATGGTACATATTACTTGTAATACATACAAATCTTTAGCATCTGACTCACAAGGAATCAAAATTTTACTGGCTGACGACCAAAAATTTGTCAGGCATGAATTAGAGCAGATTTTATCTTCTAAAGCCGAGTTTAAAATTGTGGGGACTGCTAGTAACGGAAAATATAAATTCATATTAAAACGGTTTTTTCTAACAAATTTAAGCTAATGGGCATTTATCCA
>JBDKJC010000082.1:0-8798 GCA_039796815.1 Cyanobacteriota bacterium
CGACTGGCTCTCTTTCAGCAACAAACGGTAGTCAAATTAATTCCTTTACTCGTGGGCAAGGTAATGCGGGAGATATCACCATTCAAGCAAGAGATACCATTGCTTTTGATGGATTCGATAGTGACGGTAATGACAGTGGTTCGTTGAGTAATGTTGATGCTGGTGCTGTTGGTGATGGTGGAAATATCAATCTTAAGGCGGGTTCTTTATCTCTAACTAATGGTGGAAAATTAGATACTAGTGTTCTCGAAACTTCAGGTTTAGGTCTAATTCCAGGTGGCAAAGGTCAAGGCGGTAATATAAAGATTAACGTGGATGATACTCTAAAAATTGCTGGCGAAAATGCACAAGGAATATATGCTAGTTTGGATGCTGGTGCAGTTGGAAGTGGTGGAGATATCAACATTCAAACAGGAAAACTGGTACTTGAAGATGGTGGAGACATTAGTACTAGTACTTCTGGCAAAGGAGATTCAGGAAATCTTTCCATTACCGCCGATAATTCAATTTCTCTCGATGCTAGTTCAAATATTGTCAATAGTGTCGACGATATTAATGCAGTTGGTGATGGTGGCAAAATTGAGATTACGACTGGCTCTCTTTCAGCAACAAACGGTAGTCAAATTAATTCCTTTACTCGTGGGCAAGGTAATGCGGGAGATATCACCATTCAAGCAAGAGATACCATTGCTTTTGATGGATTCGGTAGTGATGGATTGCCCAGTGGCTTGAATACTACTGTGGAAGTTGGTGGTGCAGGCGATGGAGGAGATATTAGCTTAACTTCTGGAGATATACATTTACGTAGCGATAGTGATATTCGTACCAATGTTTTTAATAGTACAGGTGATGGAGGAAATATTAATATAGCTGCTGATGCTGTCATCGCCTTTGATGATAGTGATATCTTCGCCTTCGCAGCAGATGGACAAGGCGGAAATATTACTCTTAATACTCCTGCTTACTTCGCCGAAAACTTTACTCTCAATTCCTTAACTAGCAATCCTGATTCACTAGACAAAAACTCTCGCGCCGATCTTAATGCCACAGGAGCGGTTTCAGGTACAGTTACTATTCCCGATGTCAGTTTTATCCAAAACGGCTTAACTAATTTACCTGATAACTCGATTAATACCAATGAATTAGTAGCCAATAGTTGCGTTTCCCCAGCAGGAAATAGACAGCAGGGTAAGTTTATTATTACAGGTAAGGGTGGTTTACCTGCTCGTCCTGGAAATGGCGATATCTCAGATTTTTCGACAGGAGAAGTACGTAATGTACCGAGTAATAAACCTGGTTGGCAAAGAGGAGAGCCAATTATTGAACCTCAAGGAATCTATCGTCTAGCCAATGGCAAGTTAGTTATGAGTCGCGAATGTAATAAATAAGGCTTTTCTTCTCTCCCTTGCACCCCTGCACCCATGTCCCTACTCTCATACTCCTCTACTGCCAACAGATGCGTAACAGCTTAAATCCCATTCTTCTGACCATTGAATGCGATCGCTACTAAAATGAAGTGGATCGTTTTTTGGCAAGGGAGTATCAATTGATTCTTCAATCAAAACAAACTCACCATTGTCAAAAGGGTTGCCCTCAGCTTGACGCTCAATTGCTACACGCTCTCGAATCCCGTGTTGCTCTTGAGTAAGAGCGCGGTGATGACAGTAGGGATTATTGCCTCGCTTATCGAAGAAAACGTGAGCCGTCCAACTACAACCACCCCGACAGAGTTCGGCAAATTCACAAGTTTTACAAAAACCCCACAGATGTTCTGTACCTTGAGGAGTACCAGCCCCCAAATTAAACCGTAATTCTTCCGTTTCTTCAATAATCGTGTGGAGTGAGTAATCGCGGATGTTACCACCTGTATAGGCTGAAGTGGGCAACGATGGACAACCTTTAATTGCACCATCGGCTTCAATTCCTAACGCAGAAAGCCCAGCACTACATCCCTGCCAAAATGACCAAGCATCTCCACCTCGTAGTAATCTTTCATAAGGGCCATAATAGCCAATATTATTTCCTGGTTGAACTTTTACTCCTTCTTGATTAGCTTTTTCCACAACACGAGCGATCATGGGATAGATATCGAGTAATTCGTAAGGTTGCAAAAGAATATCGCTATTATCGGCTGCATTTCCCATTGGCACGGTTAGTTGAATCTGCCATGCAAAGATTCCTGCATCACGGATACGTTCGTAAATACTGGGAAATTCTGGTGCGGAAAGGCGATTAATTTGGGTATTACAACCAAAAGGAATACCAGCTTCTTTTAAATGGCTCATGGTTTTAAATGCCCATTGCCAAGAGCCTGGTTTTCCTCTCAGGCGATCGTGAGTAGTTTCTAAGCCATCTACAGAGACAGACACTACTTGAATTCCTGCTTCTTTCATACGGCGTGCTGTCTCAAGGGAGATACCAAAGCCTCCAGTGGTCATTCCACAAACCATACCAGCATCAGTTATGGCTTGAGCAATTTCTAACCAATCTGAACGCATAAAAGCTTCGCCACCAATTAAGGTAACTTCAGTGATTCCGACTTCTGCTAACTGTTTGACTAAATCTAGAGCTTCAGAAGTAGAAAGTTCATTAGTTCTAGAATCTCCTGCTCGTGAGCCACAATGTTGACAGGCAAGGTTGCATTTGAGAGTAATTTCCCAGACAGCATAACTAATTCTACGATAACTCATTAAGATATCCTCAACTATTTATTATTTAAGAACCTCAAACTGAGGAATTATATAGTTCGGGTGAATGTCCATATGGTGGTAGTTTTTGGATATATTTAGTTCCAATCATTCCACCAAAAACAACTGCTAATTCTTCTCGATCTAGTTCTCTAAATTCACTATCAGTAGTCTTTAATTCCAATAATTGAGCGGTAAATTCCTCGTATTCTTCACGAGTGAAATCATAACCAGCTTCCTTGGCAATTTGGCTACATTCATTCTTACTTTTGGAGTTTTTCAGTCGTTCCGAAAAAGCTGAATCGTCTGCCACTCTTTGGTAAAAAGCTTTGACATTTGCAATAGACATAATCTTTATCTTGGTTCAAAATAAATCTACAGAACCATATTTTGGTTGTGAACGTTGCCAACTTCCAAGAACTGAAGTAACTCCACCCATAACTGCTTCTAGTTCTTGTTCATTTAACTCTTGAAGTTGATTATTGCTAACATCTGCTTCTATTAATTCCCTAGTAAATTCTTCAAATTCTTCTTGGGTGAAGTTATAACCAGCAGCACTAACAATTTGACTACATTCAGATTTATTAGTAGCCAATTCAATTTGAGTACGAAAAGCTTTATCGCTTGTTAATCTTTTGTAGAAAGCTTTAACATTTTCTAAAGACATTGCTTTTTCCTTAATTTATATTTAAATGGCTATCGAAAGCAGCATTTAGCTGCCTTCAAATGCTACTTTTAGCCTTTAATTTTCAGCACATCTGCTTCCATTTCGATTCGATCTAAAGCTTTCTTTGCTCTAAAAAGAACTCGTAAAAAAGCTACTTGGCTGTTCCAAGCCGATCGCGGTAATAAAGGTGGCATGGATTCCTCTAAAACTTTAGAGCGATCGCTAATATTGGAGACTGAAGTTTGTTTGGTAATGCGATCGGATTTACCAGTTTGAAGGGTATCGCTAGTAGACATGATTGTTAAATAAGTAATTATCTACAATGTATTTGTTTGTTCTGAGATGAAAACAAGATAGATTCATCCCAGAACAAACTTGCTATTCTATCGCTCGTGGAAGGATAACTCCATACATCAGCTGAAAACGTTTATCAGCAGGTATCAAAGAAATTGCTCCGCCAAAAACTGCTTCTAATTCCTGATCGCTCAAATCTTTCAGTTCATCGGCAGTATCATTAGAATTTAACAATTGAGCGGTATATTCTTCATATTCTTGTTGCGTAAAGTTGTAACCAGCAGTTTTTACAATTCGGCTACATTCTTCTTTGCTTTGAACATTTTGGATTTGACTGCGAAAAGCTTCATCGTCTGCAAGTCTGTGATAAAAAGCTTTGACATTTGCTAATGACATAATTTGCTCCTTAAATTTAGGTAAAAAAGTAAATAGAAAACACAACTAAGAGAAATTAGGTAAGAAATCAAGAGTAATTATTCAGCAATTATTGCGTCATAACGTGGATTAATTCCGCCTCTAAGGTCGAGTTTTATTCCAGATATTTCTACTGGAAAACTTGTGTTGTTTAAATAAAGATTGCGATCAATAATCTTCAAGTCATAAATTTTGATGTTAGCCATTGAAATTATTCTCCAATTTAAATTAATATTGGTTGATGAGGAAATCGCGCACTCAAATATTTTGCAATAAATGATAATGTTTTAACAGTCACTGATTTAATGTCAAATTTAGCTACTGTAACACCGCTCTGACGGCGATACTTGGCGAACTACCTCCTACACCTCCAAAACCAACTCCAAAACCAATACCGTAGCCTCCGACGCTAAAACCAATTCCATAGCCAAAACTTCCTTCTCCTCTAACATATGAAAATTCAACTCCACCAACTAAAGATAAATCTTGTTCGGACAACTCTAAAAAATCATCGTATATTTCTGTTTTAGAAATAGATTGTAAGTCAGTAATATTAATGTTAGCCATTGAAATTATTCTCCAATTTAAATTAATATTGGTTGATGGGAAAATCGCACGTTCAAATATTTTGAAATAAATGAGCAATTATGATTCGCGTCTTCTACAGAATGCTTAAAAACTTTAGGTTGATGGTATTGCTACTTGTTCAATTAATTCCGAAGGATTAGCATAATCGGTAATAATCTGAGGACAGCGCATACAAGCTGCTTTTCCTTCCTGTTGAAACCAGCGACAATCTCGGCGAATGGCACAAGGGGGAAGTTGTTCTGTCACCGTCGATAATTGTGTGACGATTCGTTTTGCTAAACGACAGTTTTGACCATCAAAATGCTGACATTGCTTAGTTGCACAGGTAGCAGCAATACGAAATACTTCTGTTGGCGTGACTGGACTTGCTAAAGCAATTAATTCCTCTGTAATGGGTTGGAGTTCTGGGAGATATTTAAGATCGGGTTGTTCAACCGAGCCACCAACGATCCCAAAGACAACGCTATTGAAACTATCTGCTCTTGCGCTAGGACAGAGGGGGATTTTTTCTACTTGAGTGGAATTATCCATTGAAGTACCTCTATTTAATTATTAAGAATCTAGAGGCTGATAAATTAAGCCGATAGTTGGCCCAGAAAATCCGCTGCTTTGAATTCCACCTTTTATCTGAGAATAATCTTGATTTTCTCCATCAGATAAATCTATTTCAAATCTTTCTAATTCCAGAGCTTGTTGTCTTCTAGCAACAGCATTATCAACCGATTTATTGATTAAATCAGTTATTTGAATTTTGGCTTTGTTAGGATGTTTGTTCATTATGTTTTTCCTTGACTTAAGTTTTAGTAACTTGATATTTTCAAAATGATTTAATCAAGTTACTATTTTCTTGTTTAGAGAATATTTTTTGGTAGTTAATTTTCAATGTTTATCTATTTTGTTCGGATTATAAATTCTACTCCTTATCCAAACAAAATAGTGCTAGTCTAGTTACTCCATTCAGATCCTGATTCTGTCTGTATTAGTAATCTACTATTCAAATAAACTACATATGAAGTTGATAATTGTACATACCAAACCTCCTCCTATAGTGATATCTAACTCTAAATCGGAAAGATCGACAAATTCAGATTCACTAGCTTGTAAGTTAGTAATATTAATATTAGCCATGTTCAATTTACTCCTAAGTAAATAAAAGGTAATTAGATTTAGATAGCTTAACTATCAATCTGTTTATACATTAACTGAAAAAAACAACAATAAATCACACATTTAAAAGAAAGTCAGAATATAAATCGATCAATTAAAATTAGCTTTAAAATACAAGAACAAAGCTCAGAATAATATATTTTTGTAATTTACTTTATATTTTTAATTAAATAGTTATCTTGATGAGTAAAAATTGAACACAAATAAACTATTTTTATTCAAAACTTATACTAAAAAATCTCTAAAGCTATCTAAATAACTTTAGAGAAAAACAAAATTTCTAATTGACAACAGAAGCCTTCTCTTCTATTTCTACTAATCTAATCCCTTCTAACTGCTGCTTAACCCAATCAGCAAACAAATCTGAGATAATCTGCTTTCTGAGAGACTCATTCAACTCAGGTTGAACAATCTCCTCAACCAAAATCAAATGTACCCCTTTTGCCGTCACAATCGGCTTGAGAATTCGATTGGGTTTGGCAGCAAAAATCACCGCAGAAATTTCTGGCTGGAGATCGCTACGGCGTAACAAACCTCGATAACCTCCAACTCGCCGTAGTTCCTCATCTTGGATATATTCACGAGCAACAGTATGAAAGTCTAACTCTCCTTCCTGCAAACTAAAAAAGAGTTCTCTGGCTAAATCTTCATCGTCTAAAACGATTTCATACATTACTACCCCAGCATAATTGAGGTAGTTATTTGCAAAATAAGACTCTACTTGCTCGGCAAACAGATGTTGAGACACTTTAGCAGAGAGAATTGTCACTCGAAGCATCTCTTCAAAATCATCAAGAGACATTCCTTGTTTTTGCAACCATAGCCATGTATCTGTTTCTAATTCAAGTTGGTTAGCAGCACGAAACTTATTTGATGCTTGTTGTAGTTCACCAATTTCTACGGTAATTTCTGCTTCTGAAGCTGTATTTGCGATCGCCCTATAAACAGCGATCGCCTCTATAACAATGGACATTTGACCAGAAATTTTGAGTTGGTGGATAATTTCTGCTGGAGAAACTTGGAAAATATCAGACATAATCAACCTCTTGTGTATTTAAACTGTGTATTACTTAGAAATCTAGAAATCTAACCATCAAATTCTCTCCCTCTGCCCCCTGCCCCCTGCCCCCTGCCCCCTGCCCCCTGCATCCTGCATCCTGCGCCATACACTTTACTTCCTACTCCCATGCACCCTGCTCCCTAGCGAAGCGTTGCCCCCTGCCCCACACTCCTCTCTAAAATCTAAGTTCGCCTTCTTGTAACTTTTTGAATGGATCTAAAACAAAATCGATAATGCGACGCTGCCGTACAATCACTTCGGCGGTAGCAGTTTGTCCAGGGGTAAGTTCAATACGCTGGCTGGCAGTCTGGATATAAGGTTTATCGACTACAACCTCTAAATCGAAGACATCAGCATTCCCGTCAGAAGTCCTTGTCCCCCTAGAAGTAGGTGCAATCCACTTAAGATGACCATTAACTACTCCGTAATCTTGAAAGGGATAAGCATCAAATTTCAGCTTGACGGGCATATTTGTCTTTAAAGAGCTATTTTCCGCAGTGGGAATTTGAGCTTTAAAAATTAATTTTGAACCTTTGGCAGCAATTTCAGCTACTAACTGACCAGACTGTACTACTGTTCCTGTTTGCTTGATGGGAAATTGAAACAAAGTGCCATCAAAGGGTGTGCGAATAATATATTTGGCTAACTGTCGGTTAAGAGACTTAAGTTCGGTTTGAGTCTCGTTAAGTTCTCCTTGTAAACTAGCAATTTCAGATTCTAAGTCTCCCAATTGTCGCTCAATTTCCGAAACAGCTACTTTCCCAGACTCTATGAGACTTTGATAGCTACGCTGTTGCTCTTCTAGCCGTAGTTGAGCTTGTTTTATATTGGATTTAGCTTGATGGATGATTGCCTGATAACTATTTTGTTGCGCTTGAAGTTTTAACCTAGCTTGTTTAATATCAAACAGAGCTTGATTTCTCAGCTTTAAGCTTTCATTGGCTTGTTTTTTAATCTCATTAACTTGTGTTTCAGCAACAACTCCTTGTGCTTGAGCTTCCTGATAACGCTTTATTTCTTGTAAATCGTCCTGCCAAACACTATGAGCTAAGTTATAGGCGGTATGAGTATCCCGAAGAGATTGTTGAGCTTGTTCTATAGCAGCAAGTCCCTCTTTATTTTTCATAGTGTATACAGTTTCGACAGTACTTAAATTTTGTCGAGCCTGATTGATTTGAGTCTGTTTCTCTAATTCTTGAGCTTGATTTTGTTGTTTTTGAGTATTAAGAGCCAATAACAGTTGATTTTTTAAAATATCGGACTGTACCAGGCGATTTTCTTGGCTCTCTAATTTCACCTGTGATTGTTGCAGGCGATCGCGCATCGCTTTAGAATCTAACTCTAATAAGATCTGTCCTGCTTTAACAAAATCTCCTTCTCGGACATGAATAACAGATACGGCAACGGCTTCAGTTAAATCGCTTTCTTGTTTGACTGTATTGCCCTTGAGTTCAAGTTTTCCTCTAGCTGTTCCTGTTTCTTCTACTTTGTAAAGCATCGCCCAAGGTAGAATAATGGCGATAAAAATAGCGAGGAAATATAGTAATCCTCTCGTCCAAGCTTTAGGCAGTTCATTTACGAGGTTGACGGTTACGTAAGACCATCGGTCAGAATTGTTATCAAATGATGATTGAGGCATGGTGGTTTATTGGTTATGGAAAGTTAATTTGTTAGAGGAGTGGGCAGGGGGCAGGGAGCAGGGGAGCAGGGGAGCAGGGAGCAGGGGAGCAGGGAGCATGGGAGCAGGGGGCAGGGGGTAGGGTGCAGGGTGCGTGGGGGATGATGTTAGTGTTAGTTATTGTTTGAGGAGCAAGGGGTTAAAAGGATGGGGAAAGAGCCAATTAAAAGTCATGAAGAATTGGAAGTTTACCAAATGGCATTCGAGGCAGCTATGAAAATCTTTGAATTATCGAAGAAGTTT
>JBDKJC010000083.1:0-8784 GCA_039796815.1 Cyanobacteriota bacterium
TCAGCAGAACCAAGGTTTTTTAACTATTCTGGATGCACCCCAAACACTTAAGCAGCAGATAGATATTTGGGGATATTCAGGTAACGCGCTCAAAACCATGCAGGCAATTAAAAATCAGTTTGATCCACAGAACATTTTTAATCCAGGTCGTTTCATTGTCTAAAAGATTTAAACTTTGATGAACCAGAAGCTAGTATTAATTGGTGGTGGTCATTCCCATGCGATCGCCCTGAGACAATGGGGTTTAAATCCCCTTCCAGGCATTGATTTAACTTTAATTAGCGATGTCGAGCAAACACCCTATTCGGGGATGCTTCCTGGTCATGTAGCGGGGTTTTATAGCTACGATCAAACTCATATTGATTTATCTAGTTTGGCTCAATTTGCTGGTGCTAAGTTGATTGTCGATCGGGCAACTAATCTGAATACAGACCATAATCATGTCATCTGCAAGTCTGGTAATAAGATTGAGTTTGATTATTTATCGATTGATATAGGCAGCACTCCTGAAACTATTACTGTCCCAGGTACAAAAGAATATGCTATTCCTGCTAAACCCGTGCCAGATTTTCTCAATGCTTGGTATAAGTTAAAGCAGTCAGCAGTATGTAATCCAGAACAACCCAGAACAATTGCGATCGTCGGTGGTGGTGCGGGAGGTGTAGAGTTAGCTTTAAATATGCAGGCCTGTTTAAGAGCAATTTTAAACGGTAAGAGTACTCCAGAGATTCATTTAATCCATCGCGGTAAGCAGTTATTATCTGGACACAATGACTGGGTAAGCAAGAAGCTCACGAAAATTATTCAGCAACGAGGTATTAAATTACATCTACAGCAAGACGTTATAGAGGTTTTACAAGAGCAAATTATTTGCCAATCAGGATTAAAAATTGCAGCAACTAATATTTTTTGGCTAACTCAAGCTGCTGCACCAAGCTGGATTGCTGAGTCAAATTTGGCAACCAACGAATTAGGTTTTATTTTAGTTGCCAATACTCTCCAGTCAATTTCTCATCCACATATATTTGCTGCGGGAGATATAGCCACCATGATTAATTATCAGCGTCCCAAAGCAGGAGTTTTTGCAGTGCGCCAAGGACAACCGTTGTTTAATAACTGGCAGAATATTCTGACTCAACAACCGCTACAGAACTATATACCCCAGGATAAATACCTAGCTTTAATCGGTACAGGCGATTTTAAGGCGATCGCCTCTTCGGGTTCTTTAGGTTGGCGTTCTACTTTTTTCTGGTGGTTGAAAGATTACATTGATCGCCAGTTTATGAACCAGTTTGTCAACCTGAATACGCGGTAGGAGTGTTCGCCCCTACATTAGACATACAATGATTTAATCCACTGCCATTCTTGGGTTAATCCTTCCAAGAGTGAAACTTGAGGTGTATAACCTAAAATCTTCTGAGCCTTGGTAGTATCAGCGCTAGTATGACGGGCATCACCCACGGCATTCTCGAGATAATTTCTTTCAATGGGTCGTTCCATAACTTGTTCCATCATGTCTAACAGCTCAATCAGAGTTATCCGACTTCCGCCACCAATATTAAATACTTCACCGATCGCTTTTGGTACTTTCCCCGCAGCTAAGTTAGCAGCTACGATATCGCTCACATAGGTATAGTCTCTAGTCTGTTGCCCATCACCAAAAATACTAATTGCTTCACCTTTAATTGCTGCCTTAAAAAACTGGTGAAACGCCATATCTGGTCGTTGCCTTGGACCATACACGGTAAAGTAGCGTAAAGCAGTCACAGGAACAGCAAAATTTTGCTGATATAGCCAACATAAATTTTCTCCTGCTAGTTTCGTAATACTGTAGGGAGAAACGGGCTGTGGGCATAAGGTTTCGGGGGTAGGCATCGTCACGGCATTGCCATAGATCGAAGAACTTGAAGCATAGACAATCCTGGTTAAAGATTTAACCTGCTTGGCCGCTTCTAAAATCACCTGAGTTGCATTAATATTTCTCTCGGTATAATTTCTAAATCGCTCTCCCCAACTAGCTCTAACCCCTGCCTGACCTGCCTGATGATAGACAATATCAACCCCTGTCAATAATTCTTGCCAGTTTAACTCCTGAATATCTGCTTTGATAAATTTGAAGCGATCGTACTGTTTGAGACTCACCAAATTGTTATGCTTAAGTTGAGGATCGTAATAATCGTTCAATTGATCCACACCAATAACTTCTGATCCTTGCTGTAGGAGAGCTTCGGCTAGATGAGAACCAATAAATCCAGCAACGCCAGTCACAATATGGGTATTCATAAAAATTTGCGAATAATTATGTACGATATCAGTTAGATCTTTAACAGAATAACAGTACTTTGAGATTTTGCAGCCTGGTTTAACTTAAGTTACGAGATCCAAATTGGTAATGTTTGCCCTGGTTAGAGAATGTAAACTATATCATGAAGTGAAATTTGACTCTAACGTTAGCGCCACAGAATTTAGATAATCAGCGATAATTATATAGTCTTGCCTGTCTGTTTTCTTGCCTAATTATAGATATTTAAAAACATTTATTGACAATATGGATATTACCAGCGACCTGCACGTTATTGAAACTAGACCTTTGTTAAGTCCTGCATTTATTAAAAGTGAGTTACCGATCGCGCCAAAAGCTGCTCAGGTAGTAAGCCGAACTCGCGATCGCATTCGCCGTATTCTCGAAGGTGAAGACAAAAGAGTGTTGGTAGTGGTTGGCCCTTGTTCAATTCACGACGTGGCGGCAGCCCATGAGTATGGGAAAAAACTGGCTCAGGTGCGATCGCAGTTTCAAGATCGGTTGGAAATTGTCATGCGGGTCTATTTTGAAAAGCCCCGGACTACGGTAGGCTGGAAAGGTTTGATCAACGATCCGCACCTAGATGATAGCTACGATATTAACAATGGCTTGAGAACTGCCAGAAAGCTACTTTTAGACCTTGCTAACATGGGGTTACCCGCAGCAACAGAATTACTCGATCCCATCACCCCGCAATACATTGCCGATCTAATATGTTGGACAGCGATCGGTGCGAGGACTACAGAAAGCCAAATTCACCGTCAAATGGCTTCTGGTTTATCGATGCCCGTAGGCTATAAAAACGGGACTGACGGCAGCTTTAGTGCAGCAATTAATGCTATGCTCACCGCGAAGATTCCGCATCACTTTTTAGGCATTAATCAAGATGGGTTAGCAAGTATTGTCAGAACGACAGGGAATCCCGATGGACATTTAGTCTTACGCGGGGGTGCAGCCAAACCCAATTACGAAGCTGGGGATATTGAAGCAGCAGTCACTGCTTTGAAAAAGAAGACCATGAATTCGCGCCTGATGATCGATTGCAGTCATGGCAATAGTCGTAAAGACTATCTCCAACAAGTCACTGTCTTAGACAACATTAATCAACAAATTGAGTCTGGTTCACCGCATATTGTCGGGGTAATGATTGAAAGTCATTTAATTGCGGGAAATCAATCTATTCCTGAAAATGGTCAACCTGCCGTCTATGGTCAGAGTATCACTGATGCTTGCGTTGACTGGGATACAACTAAAACTATGCTGCATGATTTGGCAAATGCTGTAGCACAAGGTAGACCTGAAGTTAAGCAAAGTGTAGCCTCTGTAGCAGGCTCGTAAGGGTTAATGGTGACGCGATACTTCTCGTTTAAGCTTTGTTATTAATTGGTTTCCTCTAGGTAGTAGGTAGTAGGTAGTAGGAGTTGGATTACTTATTATTTTATTATTTATTACTTATTACTTATTTATGACGATCGCCAAATTAACTGAATCAGAACAAAACCAGCTAATTGCCAGCGCAACTCAAGCCATTAACAGGGCTTATGCTCCCTATTCTGGGTTTAAAGTAGGCGCAGCAGTATTAACTTCCACCAAAGAAATCTTTACGGGTTGTAATGTAGAAAATGCTTCCTATGGTTTGAGTATGTGTGCAGAAAGAAATGCGATCGCCAATGCCATAATCAGTAGCGGTCACGATACAATAACCATAAAAGCGATCGCTGTAGCTAACAGCCAGAATGTTTCTTGTTCCCCTTGTGGTGCTTGTCGCCAGGTAATCTGGGAATTTGGACAAAATGCTCAAGTGATTTTTCAAGGAAATCAGGGATGGCAAACTTTAACGATTAAAGATCTCTTGCCAGTTGGATTCTCTTTGTAAACAAGGTTTCTTAAACTAATCTTTTAGCTATATCCTAGAACAGCTCAACCAACAAATTTAAGTCTTTCCATGAAGTCATATCTCGCAGCCGCTGTGCAAATGACCAGCAAACCAGACCTCACCAAAAACTTGGTCGAAGCAGAAGAATTAATCGAATTAGCCGCACGTCGAGGAGCAGAATTGGTCAGCTTACCTGAGAATTTTGCTTTTTTGGGCAAGGAAATGGATAAAGTTGCCCAAGCAAAGGAAATTGCGGACAAAACCGAACAGTTTCTCAAAAAAATGGCGCAGCGATTTCAAATTACCATTTTAGGTGGTGGTTTTCCTGTCCCCGTAGGCGACAATCCAGAAAAGGCTTATAACACTGCATCTTTGGTTACTCCCGATGGTCAACAAGTAGCTTACTATCAAAAAGTTCATCTTTTTGATGTTAATGTTCCTGACGGTAATACTTATCAAGAATCTAGTACCGTGATGGCGGGGACTGAAATTCCCACAATTTATGAATCAGAACAGCTGGGTAAATTAGGTCTATCTATTTGTTACGATGTACGCTTTCCAGAGTTTTATCGTTATCTTTCTCGTCAGGGAGCAGATATTTTGTTTATTCCTGCTGCCTTTACTGCCTTTACTGGCAAAGATCATTGGCAAGTATTACTACAGGCAAGAGCGATAGAAAACACCTGTTACGTAATTGCTCCTGCTCAAACAGGAAATCACTACGAACGTCGCTATACCCACGGACACGCCATGATTGTCGATCCTTGGGGAGTTATTCTGGCTGATGCTGGAAACGCACCTGGAGTAGCGGTGGCAGAGATTAATCCGCAACGTTTACAGCAGGTGCGCCAACAGATGCCATCATTACAGCATCGAGTATTTGTTTAGCTTAATATTTATTTAGTTCATTCAAGCTGGCGTTTGATGGGGGTATTAAACGTTTAAAAACTTGCAGCTTGCAGTTTACAGCTTTTGATAAATTAAGATACCATATAAGCTATCACAAAAAAAGATGGCGAGAATAGTAATAGATACCAATATTTTTACTGGTGCATTAATTGGGAGGGAAAAATCGGCTAACAGGGAATTACTGAGGCAATGTCTTCAAGGCAAGCATCAGCCATTCATGGGTAATGCTTTATTTGCCGAGTATCAGGATGTCATGAATCGAGATGAAATCAAGTCTAGATGTCCTTTGACAGCTCAAGAAGCAAGCCATTTATTGAGAGATTTCATGAGTGTTTGTCAATGGGTAAGAATATTTTATCTGTGGCGACCTAATTTATCAGACGAAAGCGACAATCATTTAGTTGAACTAGCGATCGCTAGTAATGCTCAAGCAATTGTTACTCAAAATAAAAAAGATTTCGAGCGATCGCAATTATTATTTCCTCAGATCAAAATTCTCAAGCCAGAAGAAATAATATAGGAGATATTTATGGGAGCTTTTATGGTTCGGATTACAGACGATAAACACGAAAGGCTGAAAGAATTAGCAAAAGCTAGAGGCATGAGTCTTAATAAACTGATGGAAGAATTAAGCACCATCGCCCTAGCAGAGTTTGATGCCGAAACTAGATTTAAAGCTATGGCAGCCAAAGGAAATCCAGAAAGAGGAATAGCTATTTTAGACAAGCTAGATTCTTATTTTTCTAACCAAAAAACTTAAACAAATTTAAGAGCGATCGCTATTGCTATTCCGCTAGCGATTTCTCACCTAATGTTTCTGGCTGTTCTCAACCTTAAATTATGCCTTTGTCCTAACAGCATACTCGATCGCCATGAAAGTTTCCGAGCTACTAGAGCTACTCTTACTTGCTGCGGTGTGGGGTGCTTCCTTTTTATTTATGCGGATTGCAGCACCTGTTTTAGGGCCAGTGTTTTTAATTGAATCAAGATTACTATTAGCTAGTGTGAGCTTATTATTAGTAGCAACTCGCTTTAACCTCATGAGCGAAATTCGCAAGAATTTAATGCCGTTATCAATAATCGGCTGTATCAATACAGCAATTCCTTATTTATTATTTGCTTTTGCTGCTTTATATTTGCCTGCGGGATTCTCTTCCCTACTGAATGCTATGTCACCATTATTTGGGACGTTAATTACAGGCTTGTGGTTGAGAGAAAAATTAACCTTGAGTCAGTTTATGGGTTTGATCGTCGGTTTTGCTGGAGTAACAATACTTGTCGGCTGGACTGAACTCCCCGTAACAGGAAGTTTTATCTGGGCTGTCGTAGCGGCATTAAGCGCAGCTTTTTTATATGCTTTGGGTGCATCTTACGCCCAAAAAAAATTATCAGGAGTCAATCCTATAGTCGTGGCAACAGGAAGTTTATTAAGCGCAACTATATGTTTATTACCTATTACACCGTGGTTTTTACCTGATGCATTTCCTTCTATGACAGTAATTTGGATGACGATCGCTCTCGGTTTATTCTCAACCGCCTTAGCATACGTGATGTATTTTCGTCTACTCGGTGAGATTGGCGTAAACAAATCCTTAACCGTGGCTTATTTAGTTCCCCTGTTTGCCATGTTTTGGGGGGCGTTAATCTTAGGTGAACCTATTACTCAATCGATGGTTTTGGGCTGTAGTTTAATTTTATCGGGTACAGCGATCGCCATTTATCAATGAACAATGAACAATGAGCAATGAACAATGAACGGTAATCAGTAATCAGTAATTAGTAATCAGTCTTGTACTTACCCTGACGGTATTTGTTTCTGCTATGAAACCGCTTTATTCATACCTTTTAAAAACGATCGCAATTATTGTCGGCTTGTGGTTAATTTTTGAATTTTCCTCACGATTATTTGCTGAAATACTTTGGTTTCAAGAGGTAAACTATCTCTCCGTATTTATCGTCAAACGTGCCAGTCAATATATTCTCTGGTTGATTGCCGCATTAGTTTCAGGACTATTTATCGGGGTTAATCTATGGTTGGCAAGTCGTTGGCAGTGGCAGTGGCTACCCAAGGATGAATGGTATGACGTAGGTTTATCTGTAACTCCTGAGCAAAAGCAGCTATTTGGCAGAGAGATCGTTAGCACTAACCACAACAGAAAAGCTAAAAGCTCTTATACTAAGCAAGATACTGAGCAAAAAATTTATTCTCCTCATTTAAAGTTACCCCTGTTATTAACCGTAGCGATCGCTACGGCGGGAGGAATTACCTATATCCTAACTAACTGTATTGATGCAGCTTTATCTGTTTGGCAAACTAGCTATCCTTTACCCCAAATTGCCACAGCTTTCAAACCGCCTCTTGATAGTTTTAGTCTGACGAATTTGACAGGCTTTATAGTTAGCTATCTGCGCCAGTTAATTGTCGTTTTGACGATAGTGGGGTTGTTGTTGTGGAAACCACGAATTAGTTTAAAAGCGATCGCTATTTTACTGAGTATTGTCTTTGGCTTGATTGCGGCAGCTAACTGGACAATATTTTTGCGCTTTTTTAATCCCTCTCAGTTTAATCTTGTCGATCCGCAGTTCGGCCATGATATTGGCTTCTACATCTTTCGCTTTCCTGTGTGGCATTTAATTAAAGCTTGGCTACTAGCTTTATCCTGTTGTAGCTTGTTGAGCTGCACTCTGTACTATTTATTATCAGGAAATAGTCTATCACAAGGGCGTTTTCCAGGCTTTACCAAAATCCAGTTGCGCCATATTTCTTTTCTGGGTGCAGCAGTGATGTTTGCCCTAGCTTATCAACATTGGCTGAACCGTTTTGACCTACTTTATAGTTTTCGGGGTGTGGTATATGGTGCTAGCTACACCAATATTCGAGTTCAGCTACCTTTAGAAGTATGGCTGACTATAGTCTCGATTGTTAGTGCTATTTGGTTGCTATATAAAGGTTTTACAGGATATCGAAATTTACAGATCCAAAAGCGCAAGGTCAAAAAAATCATCTTGTTAATTTTTCCTTTTACACTCTATTTATCAGTTCTCGTAATCAGTAATATTGCCAGCGCCACAGTACAGCATCTAATTGTTCAACCCAACGAATTAGCCAAAGAAAGACCCTATATTGAGCGTAGTATTGCCTTTACTCGCCAAGCATTTAACTTAAATAATATTGAAGCTAAGACTTTTAACCCTCAAGGAAAATTAACCGCAGCCGATATTAAGAATAATAATCTAACCATCAAAAATATCCGTTTATGGGATACTCGGCCCGTCTTGCAAACCAATCGGCAGTTACAGCAAATCCGTCCCTACTATCAATTTTACGGTGCAGATATCGATCGCTATTTATTAAGCAAAAAATCTAATCTTGATAATGCCGAGAAACAACAGGTAATTATTTCCGCCAGGGAATTAGACTATGCTCAAGTTCAGGATATTGCCAAAACCTGGGTTAATAAACATTTAATTTATACTCATGGTTATGGCTTTACCCTTTCTCCCGTCAACAAAGTTGCTGAAGGTGGCTTGCCCTATTATTACGTTAAAGATCTGGGTACAGGAAACCAAGAAACAGGTTCACTAACAGTTTCCGATGAGGTAATCCGTAACAGCATTCCCATTGGTAAACCCCGTATCTACTATGGTGAATTAACCAACCCCTACATCATGACTTCTACCAAGGTTAGGGAATTAG
>JBDKJC010000084.1:0-8781 GCA_039796815.1 Cyanobacteriota bacterium
TATCCCGCTTAGTTCGGGGCAAAGACGCAAAGAATTTCAAGTGAAATGTTCCGTATTTGATTGCAACTTAGTATTACTAGATGTTCTAGAGTTCTCCTAATAAAATAATTGAACAGTTTAAATTTTCTAACAAGGGTTTAGTTGTCGCACCCAAAGCTAAACTATTTACGCCGACACGCCGACGTTGCGATCGCAAAATTACTAGTTCATGAGTACGGCTAGCATCCAAGATTTCGGTAACAAAATTATTTTGCGCAGTGACTTTGACATCGACTGTTGCTGCTGCTAAAAACTTATTTGCCACTGTCTCTAAACGTTGATGAAGATTAGCTTTACGCTCTTTGGCAGTACGAGCAGGACAAACATGAAGTAGAGTTATTTCGGTTTCTTTGCTAGTAATTAAGTTTTTCACAAAGCGTACTGGGCGTAAACCGACGGGATTAATGCTTTCAACTGGTACCAGGATGCGTCGAATAGCTAAGGGTGAAGTTTGAAAACGAGTGACAGCTACAGAACAGTGAGCCGACCATAATATGCTATCGGTCACAGAACCAAAAAACCGCGAACGAAAGCCAGTTAAACGGCTAAATCCAAGAATAATCAAATCGGCGTTGACTTCTCGACTAGCATGGGTAATTCCCTGGGCAATATCATATTCAACCCTTAATTCTGGCTGAACGGGAATATTAAGCTCGTCAGCGATTGACTCTGCTTGGGTCAGTAGCCCAGCACAACGCTGCAAATCAGCCTCAAGTTGTGGAGAATCTAGATTAGATTCTGCTTTAGCGATCGCCAGAGGGACAATTTTACCTTGATTTTTCTTTGCCAGTAAAGATGCCAGCTCGAGCAAATAATACTGTGTTTGTGGATTATAAATGGGGACAACAACTCGATATCTATCTTTTAATTTGAGAGCCAAATCAGGTTGTGGTTCAGTTTCTGGCAGATGCCCAGCAGTTAATTGAGTCGCAAAACGAGAAGTAATTAAAGGCCCAGCGATCGAAGTCACCAGCATCAGTAAAATAACGCTGTTAAAAACCTCTTCGTTGATAATGTTTGCCTGAAAAGCAATTAAAGCAGCAGCCAAAGTCGCAGCCACTTGGGGCAAAGATAGCGACCACATGGTTATAGTCTCGGGCCAACTATAGCGAAAAATTAGTTTGGCTATATAAGCTGCTAAAAACTTGCTCAATAGCAAAGCACCTAAAATTGCCAGAGGAATACCAACCGCGCCTAAAATATCTTGAAACGCATTCAGGTCGAGCAACAAGCCCATATCAACAAAGAAAATGGGAATAAATAAGACCGTCCCGACAAACTCTACCTTTTCTTTAACAGGGCCATCGCCAATCACATCGTTAACTGCCAAACCAGTTAAAAATGCCCCAACAATTTTTTCAATGCCGATCGCTTCTGCTCCTACTGAAGCCACAAACAAAGATAATAAGATAAACAAAAACTGATTACTCTGATCATTTTTAGAACGACGGAAAAACTCTCTCCCCAAACGGTCTAAGCCAAATAACACTACCAGCGTATAAAGTGCCAAAGAGCCTAATAAGATCCCTAAATCTACTGCGCTAAAATCTCCTTGATTTACGCCTAAACAGATGGCTAAGACTAACAAAGCACCAATATCGGTAAAAATTGTCGCACCGATAGTAACAGTAACAGCTTCGTTATTCACTACCCCTAAACGTCTGACAATCGGATATGCCAGCAGGGTATGGGAAGCCAACAACGAACCGATCAGAACAGCCGTATTCCAGCTAAACCCAAATATTCGTCCGACTAAAATACCGCCAATTAAAGGAACAGAAAAGGTGGCGAACCCAAAGGTCATGGAGCGATTTCTAGTACGACGAAATTGTTCTAAGTCAATTTCTAATCCTGCCACAAACATCAGATAAATTTTACCGATGTCTGCCAACAGGATCATAGTTTCCGATTTACTATCAAGTAAACCCAAACCACTAGAGCCAAATATTACTCCCGCTACTAATAAACCTACTAACCCTGGCAACTTTATTTTTTCAAAAATTGGTGGGATCAGCAAGATGATCCCCAACAGTAAGGCAAAGGTGAAGATCGGTTCTCGTATCGTTTCCGAGATAGATTCCATGTATTAATGATGGGCAAAAGTTAAAACCAACGAGCGATTACTCGCTTTCGATAGTTTATTGCCGTATTCATCAAAGCACATACATCCAGAGGCTGATTTAATCTATTTTGGCTATTGCAGCCCATAGAGCCACATAATCAACAGCGGTGTGGCAATTGTCATTAGCAGGTTCAAAGGTGCGCCAACGCGGAAAAAGTCCCAAAATTTATAACCCCCAGGACCGTAAACCATAGTATTGGTCTGATAGCCAATAGGAGTCATAAAGCTATTAGAAGCAGCAAAAGTTACGGCAAACATCAATGATATGGGATTGAGGTTTAAAGCTTTGGCAACTTCAGCAGCGATCGGCAGCAACAATACTACAGTGGCATTATTAGAAAGTATTTCTGTCAGCAAAGAAGCAATCACATAAAAAAATAATAAAATCCAATAGCCACTAAAGTTACCACCCAAGACCATCAAATTATCCGCCAGCCATTTTGTTGCCCCAGAGTTTTCCATTGCTGTACCCAAAGGAATTAATCCAGCTAAGAGAAAAATTACGTCCCAACGTACCGCACCATAAACTTCCCCAGGCTTGATCACTCCTGTCACAATCATCAGCACAACTCCCATCAAAGCACTGACCAAGATTGGTAATAAGTCAAACGCAGCAATTAAAACCACTCCCAAGATGATCGCGATCGCCAGCCAGGCTTTATCACGACGGATCGCTTCAGGCTCTTTTTGTTCAATGACTAATAATTCTCTAGTAGTTTGTAAACCTAGTAAACTTTGTTTGTCTCCTTGAACTAATAACAAATCGCCAAATTTTAGAGAGACTCTACCCAATCTCTCTCTAATTAATTCTTCTCCACGACGCAGAGCCAAGACTGTCAGGTTGTAACGCTGACGAAAACGTAAATCTTTTAGGGTTGTACCGATCAAACGAGAGTTGGACAAGATCAAAACCTCAGCAACTCCTTCCTCAGTTGAATTTAGTTCTGTGGCTAAGGTTTTTTGATTGAATTTAACATCAGCTAAGATATCCAATCCTTGCTCTGCTCTAATTTTTAATACATCATCAGTCTTACCGCGCACTAACAAAATATCTTCGGCGCGAATAGTTCGACTGGTTACAGGTTGAGGCAAACGCTCTCGATCACGAATGATTTCTAAGACATCTACTTGAGAATCTCGCTGTAATTGCGCCGAGCGAAAGGTTTGACCAATCAACTTAGAAGTAGGAGAAACAATTACCTCAGTCACATAGTCTTCTAAGCCATAGCCTTCACTTACCAAATCACTCTCTATATTTTTGCGATTGGGCAATAGACGTGGGGCAATCAAAGCCAAATAAGCTAGACCGATGAGAAAGGTGATGATACCTAAAGCGCTAAACTGAAAGAGACCGAATTCTCCATAACCCAAATCTTTAGCAATACCACTGGCTAAAACGTTAGTTGATGTACCAATTACAGTAATCATACCTCCCAAAACTGTGACAAAAGATAAGGGCATTAAGAGTTTAGAGGGAGATATACCCCGTTTTTTACACCATTCTTCAACAATTGGCAGAAATATTGCTACTACTGCTGTATTGTTAATAAAAGCAGAGATAGGTCCGACAAGTATTCCCATGACTAGGATCTGACGAGTAACACTTTTTCCGCCCCACTTTAATAGTAAATCGCGAAAAACTTGAACTACCCCAGTGCGGGTAATGCCAGCGCTCAGAATAAACATTGCCATCACGGTAATAGTGGCAGAATTGCCAAATCCTGCTATACCTTCATCAGGAGTAACCAACCCCAAGACAATTAGAACTACTGCTATACAAAGAGCCGTAATATCTACTGGTAGCCATTCAGTGATAAAACAAATTAAGGCAGCTACTACTACACCTAATGTCAGAAAGATAGTCATATATTTTAGTTGGTTATTTACATTGTCCTATTTGACAATACTGGAAAAACGATCGGCTAGGATAAGTTTAAAGCTACTACACAGGTAGTCAATTTAAAAGCTTAGTCCTAAAGGATTCCCTTCGGTCAGCTTAGAGCTTAGAGCTTAGAGCTTTTGATAATCATCAATCATAATTACTTAACTATTTGGAGTGTTTAGTTTTACTTATGAATTGACAAAAAAAAATAAAGTTATAATATCTTATTAGCTATGGTTAATTACTGTTTAAGCTATTTTTAAAGTTGATCGACCCTATACTTTAGCTCTATATTTTTCTATAGTAAAAAATACGCGATAATCTAGTTACAAAAGGAATAACAATATGCTCGCTCTTTCATTAATCGCTCTGTTAGTAGCAGCGATCGCACTATATATCAGTTACACAATTAATGATGATGTTTTCCAAGCAGCCATGAGGTTTTCATCATTAACATTTTCCTTGGTGGCCTTACTTTGCGCTCCTTGGCTATTAAAGTTATGTTTAGTGGCTATTCCTTTGGCGATCGCTAGTTGGAATTCTTTTTCCACTGAAAATTTCTAGAAATATTTTAGTCTGGGTGGGATAATTCCTTTTTTTGCTTTAGCTAAACCATCATCCAGTAATTAAACCGTAATTAAACGGTAATTTAAAAAAACTTTTAAGACAAACATTTGATAAGATTACAAAGTATTAAGATATAAAAACTATTGTTATCAAATATGAATTTACTATTTGCCGTAGCAGGGGAATTTCCTACCTATTTCGTAGCAGTTTACGTGGTGGGGTTTCTTGCTGCGGTTACTATCGGTTCAATTGCTTGGTATAACTCGAAGCGTCCTGCTGGTTGGGAAAATATGGAACGTCCTGATATTGTGCCAAAAATGGGCAACAAAGATGATTCTGAGAGATAAACTAATGGCTAGTTAAAAACTTCTCCTGTTTCCTGTAAAGAATGGAGACGATGATAAATGCCACCCTGACTTAATAATTCGGCGTGGCTGCCAACTTCAATAATTTGACCTGCATCTAACACCACGATTTTATCTGCTTCGCGAATTGTACTCAGACGGTGAGCAATAATTATGGTGGTGCGAGTACCTAGAATTGATTTCATCGCTAGTTGAATTGAACGCTCCGACTCGTAATCTAAACTAGATGTCGCCTCATCAAAAATCAAAATATCAGGCTCGACAATTAAAGCTCTAGCAATACCCAGCCGCTGTTTTTGTCCTCCCGAAAGTCTAACTCCGCGTTCACCAACCACAGTTAGGTAACCTTGAGGTAGATCGTGGATAAATTCATCAACTTTAGCGATCGCACAAGCTTGTTTTACCTGTTCTCGTTTTACATGGGGATTAGCATAGGTTAAATTATCCCAAACTGTACCGTTAAAAATATCCACGTCTTGATGAACAATTGCCAAACGGCGACGATAACGGGCAATATCAAGGTTACTAATCTTCTCGCCATCAATTTTAATCGCCCCCCGATCGGGTTCAAAATAACGAAACAGTAATTTAACCAAAGTAGACTTTCCTGAGCCAGAACGACCCACTAAAGCCACAGTTTGATAGGGTTCTACTAACAGGTTGATATCGTGCAAAATTGGCCGATCGCGATTGTAACCAAAGCTCAGATGACTAAATTCTAATTTGCCATCAAACTTATAAGGATTATCGGCTACATCTTCAAGCGCTAAACTGGCTGCATCAACCCCAGAATCAAGTTGTATAAAGTCGTGTAATCTACGCATGGAGGCATAACGACGGGCAAATATTTCGGCTAGCTGGCTAATGGGTTCAAGCTCCGCATAAGCCATACTAGAAACCGTTAGGGTAGTAATAAAGTGTCCCAGAGTAATATTGCCTCTGACGGTGGAGATCAGCGTAAATAGCAAAATTAAAAAGACACAAGTTTGAATTACGGTGCGTGACCAAGTAATCAGATCGACATAACCTCGATGAATGCGATAGGTAACATATTTAAACTCGCGCTCGAAACGCTGTTGCTGCCTGCGATACTCCTGAGCCTCTGTCGCGAAAGACTTAACGGTTTTAATATTGGTAATAATTTCCGAGGTACGGCTTTCGGTGTTCTCCTGATGTTTTTCTAACAATTCTTCTTTCTTAATCAGAACCCGTAAATCTTTTAAGCTGTAAGTCAAAATTAGAACAAAAGAACAAAGAAAAGCGATCGCAATTCCCACATCAATAACTAAAATCATCACAAAGATGCCCAAAATCCGCGCAAATTTGGGGATCAATTGTCCCGCAATTTCAGGATAACTCCAGGTATGATTTTCGATTCCGCGCGCGATCCTACCTGCAATCCGCCCAGGATTATTCTCATCGTAATAGCCTAGAGGTAAGGTAAGAATTTTACCCACTACCTTGCTAAAATTATCTCGTCTGGCTTTAAGAGCAATTGCCCAATGATGCCACACCCCAATCCACGGCTGAATTGGCGCTCGCACTACTGTAACCAGAAAGATGATGCCTAACAACACCCCCAGGGATAACCACT
Organism: Cyanobacteriota bacterium; assembly: GCA_039796815.1. Lineage (GTDB taxonomy): Bacteria > Cyanobacteriota > Cyanobacteriia > Cyanobacteriales > Xenococcaceae > Waterburya. Next base: position 6,570 of record JBDKJC010000084.1, read on the forward strand.
TACCTGAAGGAAAATTACCCAGATTTTGCACTAACGTAATCAAATTCGCTAGAGGTTTATCTAAAGGCTGTGACGAGAGTACATTTAAGATCTGTCCGATACAATAAGGAACTATAAGATCGATAATTTCAAACAAGCTAGAAGCAGCAATGCTAAAAATCGCGATCGCTTTATACTGACTAAAATAACCAACAATGTTGCGCCAAGAAGACATACTAAATGATTACTGATTACTGGTTACTGGTTAATAAAAACAAGGATTCATTGATGAAGTGTTTCTAGTTTTTTTCTTAATTGCTCAATTGAGTACAGAAAAAGCTGCTTAGATAATATAGAGGGGGTTTCATCGGCCGATCATCAATCAATTTCACATTCACATTAAATAATATACACATGTCTTCCAATTCCACTTTAGCTATTCCTCACTTATATCGCTCAGTATTAGCCAATGGCATTACCCTTATAGTTGTTGAAAACCAAGCAGCAGATATCATTTCAGGTCGCTTTTTTTTCAAAGGTGCAGGCGCAATTACTGAAAAACCAGAGCAATCGGGATTAGCTAATTTAGTCTCAGAAGTGATCGCTAAAGGCACAGAGAATTTATCTGCCTTAGAAATTGCTGAAAAAATAGAATCTATCGGTGCGGGGTTGGGGACAGATGCGACCACCGACTATTTTTCCTTGAGTTTGAAAACTGTATCAGCAGATTTTCCACTGATGTTAAAGCTTTTGGGAGAGATTATGCGATCGCCAATTTTTCCCGAATCAGAAGTAGAATTAGAGCGGAAGCTAACTTTACAGAGTATTCGCTCACAAAAAGAACGGCCGTTTAATATCGCGTTTAATCAACTCCGCCAGCAGATGTATCCCCAACATCCCTATGGTATTTCAGTATTAGGAAAAGAAGCTAGTGTTAGTAGTTTAACCCGCAACCAGCTACAGCAATATCATCAAACTTATTTCCGCCCCGATAATCTAGTCATCAGCCTATCAGGAAGGATTACTCAAACACAAGGGCAAGATTTAATTGCTGGAGTCTTTGGCGACTGGAAAAAACCAGACCAACCTTTACCAATTTCTCAGTTACAGTCACCGATACTTAATCCCTCTCAACAAGAGATCATCCAAGACACCCAACAATCAATCGTGATGCTGGGTTATTTAGGAAGTAAAGTAAATCTGGAAGATTACCCTGTTTTAAAACTAATTAGTACTTATCTAGGTAGTGGACTGTCTAGTCGTTTATTTGTAGAACTGCGAGAAAAACGGGGACTAGCTTACGATGTTTCGGCATTTTTCCCTACTCGTCTAGATACTTCTCCGTTTATTACCTATATGGGAACAGCACCAAGCAATACAGAAATTGCCATTGAAGGTTTGAGCAGCGAAGTCGCCAGGCTAACTCAAGTAACCTTAAGCGAGTCGGAAATTCAAGGGGCTAAAAACAAATTATTAGGACAGTATGCTTTAGGCAAACAAACCAATAGCGAGATTGCCCAAACCTATGGTTGGTATGAAAGTCTTGGATTAGGAGTCGAGTTTGATCGCACTTTTCAAGCCTCGATTCTCCCTATTACTTCTGAACAAGTGCAGGAAGTAGCCAATAAATACCTAAGCCAACCGTATCTCTCGATTGTTAAACCTGAAGCTTAAACAAACGATCGCTTTTAATTTCCACTACTAAATCCGCACGATTAAGTAAAGGCTTGATAAATAATTCTGGATGAAGAGCTTTCCAGAAATACTCGACAAAGCGATCGATCTCCTCATCACTCATCCCCGATTTGCCAAGCGCAATCATTTGATGTTCGGCATCTTTGCGCCATTGTTTGCTGAGACGATAATCTTCGGGAGATAAAATTATCAGGCTGTCTAATTTTGACCATAGAGGTAAATATGCCTGAAGACGCTGATTATTATCTCTAGCAAACTGTCGATCTTGTTCTGTAACTATGGGTGCAGGACAATGATTAAAAGAATCTGGTGCTAAAGGCTGTACACCGACAAACCAACCTTCAAACAAAAGAATATCAGGTTGTGCTATGGCTTTGGGAGTAGTGCGATCGCCTGCACCGTTAAAAGCAGATTTATCAAACTGAGGTAGGAAAATCTGAACAGGATTATTTTCTTGTAGGCACTGTTCGATTACCTTAAGCCCCAAAGCGATATCATGAGTACCAGGAGGGCCTCGCCAGAGTAAACGTGGATCTTG
>JBDKJC010000085.1:0-8778 GCA_039796815.1 Cyanobacteriota bacterium
AGATAGAACAACCAACAGTCCTAGCATTAAGATTACCGAAAATACCTCAGTTTATACTAGGAAGATACACTTTGGTAGCGCATTTGTATCTCATTAGAATCCTCATGAAAACACATTCAGGTGACATAGGTTGTGCTGCCTAATTTTCGGACATAGCAATGGGTTCAAAAATTAAACAATTGCTGAAGGGATTTTTGGACGCGATCGCGATCGCTTGTGGCTAACTTACCAATCTTTTTAAGCACTAAAGCATCATCTAAAGTAAATAATTTCATTCTGACAATAGAGTTAGCTTGTAGTCCCGCACTCTTCAAATCTGTAATAGGTATATCTAAAACCCAAGAGGAATGAGATGCAGTGGTAATCATTGCCATGACACTTTTCTTAGTAGATTTATTAAATGCCGAAGCATCAGAAATAACTAAAGCGGGACGTTTTTTAGTAGCGGAACTGTCAGTAAAAGGAAAAGGTACAACTACCACTTCAAATTGTTTATAAGTCACGATAAGCTTCCTCATCAGCTTCCGATGACCATTCGCCCAGAGTAGCAGAAATCGACTCTAGATATTCCCAATCTAAGGTTGATAGTTTTTTGAGAACTACTTTTTCATCTTCTATTTCAAAGATAACGCGATCGCCTTTTTCAATTGCTAGTTTCTCTCTAACTGTTTGAGGAATAGTTGCTTGATACTTTTGAGTGACTTTGGAGGTTAATTTAGTTTTTGGTATCGACATCACATTCTTTGCTTACTAAATATCTACTTTAGTTATACCGTATTACCGTATTACCAAAAATAAATTTAACAAGGTTTTTGACTACGCTGTTTTAATTCCTTCAAATTATAATTAACACTCGTTACCCCAAAATCAGGCTCTTTTTGAAATGGCTGTCTGACGTAATAAACATTAGAACCATCTCCTTCAGTAAATTCTTCAGAATTCGGAACTTCCACCACTGCCAAAATATAATTGTCAGGCTTATTCAAAGCAGTGATAATTTCGTTCTTGGTAACGGTAACTGTCTCTGCTCCTTCAATCCTGCCCTTAACCTCGATAAATCTCAACGCTCCTGTTTCGGGGATGCGCGACTCAATATCGTAACCACATTTAAGGCTGCTAACATCTTGGGGTTCATAGCCTAGCTTTTTCTCTATTGCTATTACTGCATTCATGGCAAACATTTCGACTCGTTTGGTTTCTCTAGCAAACATCTGGGCTTTTGGTTCGCTTTTATCCTGCAATCTCTGTAGTAATCCAATTGGTATAATTAATGCTCCTCCTACTACCACAGGAGGTAAAGGAGATAAACGTCTTTCTTGCTGTAATTCGTCGATACGTCTAGCTAATCTAGCTTGTAGCTCATCTGCTCTAGATCTAGCTTTAACTGAGTTAATTTTAGCGTTGGTTTTACCCGCTTCTTCTTGATATTTGAGTTCGGCTGCGCGATAGTCCCAGTAGTTGATTTCTTTGGTTAGCCTGTCTTTGACTGCTACTAGAGTTTTATCAATCAGTTCTTCTTTATGCTGCTTGACCTCTTCAAGATGTTGGGGAACTATCTGCGAAATAGCGTATTTGGTTGCTTCAGCTTCGATATCTGTTGGTAAATTGGACTCTTGTAAGAAGGTTTCTATAATGGTTTGTTCGTCTTCTTGTAGGGGTCGATAATCGAGATAGGGAGCGTAACCAGCATTGCGGATAGTTGTTTCTGACCTCTCCCCCAGCCCCTCTCCTAATAGGAGAGGGGAGCAAATCTCTACATACTGCATTCGTCGAGAAACGATTCTTCTCTTTCCCGATAGGTCGGTTTTGGCATCCTGAATTGAATGTTGGAGAGTAACTAATATTCTTAGTTCTTCACTAGGATCATTCTCATCTACTAAAATACCTCCTTGTTTGAGTACGTTCCGATGACGCTCTAAAACCAGATCAATGGTGGCATCTAATAGGGGATGACCAGGACAAATAAAAGCAGCTAAGGGCTTACCTGGAAGGCTAATTAACTCTTTATCAAAGCAAATCCGTTCGTAACGGGTTAAAATCGGCTCTCTTATGCCAATTAGACGACTACGATTGCGAATCACAGCAGGAACATTGGTAATCTGGTAGCGTTTGGGTTCTCTTTGACGAATTACTCCACCTAGATATTGAAAGGCTTCCATAAAGAAAGAGCCGATAAAATGAGGTTGCAGTTTTCTAGCTTCGGCTCGTTCCATTTCCTGGCGAATGCCCTGAATTTTGGTAATATCCATTGCATTCCGCGCTAATACGTTGTCTGAAAGAAGTTCATTCAAGCGATCGCGATTTAGACGGTTAGAAACTATCTGTTCTAGTTTGGCTCTAGTTTCTGGTAAATCTCCGTAGCGGATGGCTTCGATTAATAGTTGTCGTAACTCAACTCCATCAATCGCTTGACCCAAAACATCAAAAACTTTGCCCCCTAATGCTTTCTGTTCTACTTCTAGTTTTTTAAGTAGCTTAATATAAACATCGCCCTCTCTAGTTTCTGCTGCCAGCAGATTCCAGAGGTGACAGACTTCGGTTTGTCCGATGCGGTGAATTCTGCCAAATCGTTGCTCTAAGCGGTTGGGATTCCAGGGTAGGTCATAATTAACCATTAGATGCGCCCTTTGTAAGTTAATTCCTTCTCCCGCAGCGTCAGTAGCGATTAACACCTGCACATCTGGGTCTTGGGTAAAAGCTTCTTGGGCTTTACGTCGTTCTTCTCTCCCCGAACCACCACTAATAATAACTACAGTTTCCTGTTTGCCGATTAAGTTACGAATGCGATCTGCTAAATAGGTGAGAGTGTCTCGATGTTCGGTAAAAATAACCAATTTGCGCTGATGTCCGCTAGCATCAAACAATTCGGCTTCATTTTGCAGAATTCGACTGAGTTCTTCCCACTTTCTATCCGTACCACTGAGCTTAACCTGTAGGGCTATTTTCTCTAGTTTTTGGAGCAAGACTATTTCTACCTTAAGTTCTGCTATGGTACGAGCAGCCGTAGCCTGGTCAACTAATTCTTCTTCAGTGTCTTCTCGTTCATCATTGAGTAAGTCATCTTCAAAATCTTCCCAGTCTTCTTCTTTGACCCCAGGAAGATTTTGCCATTCTAGCTCTACTTCTTGTCCTCGCTTAACTAATTCTTCACGGGGCTTACAAGCTTTTGAGGACACCTCAAAAGACAGCCCCTCTTCCTTAAGTCTTCTTTGTAATCTTTCTCGTCTTCTCTTCAAAGATTGATAAATAGCTTCGGGAGAAGAAGCTAATCTACGTTGCAGGATAGTTAAAGCAAACCCCACCGTGCCTTTTCTACCATTATTACTTAAAGCATCGGCACGGTTAAATTCTTCCCGTACATATTCAGTCACCTCTGAATATAATTTGGCTTCTAAATCCGACAGGTGATATTCAACAGTGTAGGCTCGACGTTCGGGAAATAGAGGTTTGCCATCAAACTTGAGCAGATCTTCCTTAACCAATCTCCGCATTAAGTCGGAAGTATCTACGGTATGTACCCCATCGCGGAATTTGCCCTCAAAGCGATCGCCATCCAGCAACGCCATAAACAACTGAAAGTCTGCCTCTTTGCCATTGTGAGGAGTGGCAGTTAGCAACAAAAAGTGACGAGTCAAATTAGATAGAAGTTTACCCAACTTATAACGTTTGGTTTCTCTAATATCTCCACCATAAAAAGAAGCTGACATCTTATGGGCTTCATCACAAACAATTAAATCCCAATCAGTCTGTTCTAACTTGGCTTGCAAATCATCATTACGACTTAGTGTGTCTAAACGAACAATACATAAAGGCATTTCGGTAAAAGCGTTTCCACTACGGGCTGCTTCAAGGCGATCGCTGGTGAGAATATCAAAAGGTAAATGAAATCTTTGGTCTAGTTCATCTTGCCATTGAGTAGCCAGCGAACCAGGACAGACAATTAAACAGCGATGTAAGTCACCCCGAACCCGTAATTCAGAAATTAGCAATCCTGTCATAATGGTTTTTCCCGCCCCAGGATCGTCTGCCAATAAGAAGCGCAAAGGTTGACGAGGTAACATATCCCCGTAAACTGCCGTAATCTGGTGAGGTAGAGGTTCAACAAGAGAAGTATGCACCGCCAGCATTGGATCGAACAAATGAGCTAACTGAATACGCTGGGCTTCACTGACTAAACGTAATAGCCTACCATCGCCGTTAAAGCTCCAAGGTAAAGATGAAGTGACAATTTCTAGTTCAGGCTCGCGATCGCGGTAGATTAGTTCACTGTCTATATTGCCATTAGCTTCCTTGTAAATTAGTTCAACTACGGCTGAACCGTACCATTTTGCTTCAACAACAGTTACTAACTGATTAGGCAATACTCCATTAACCGTTGCACCTTTAGTTAAATCCTCTAACCTCATTTCTTGACTACCGCATACTCTAAATCTTCTCCAAATTAGCCCATTATTTCTAAAATTGAATGGCAGTAGTGACGGAGTACGATCTATTCATATACAAACCATTCGCCCGAACTATCTTCTCCCCCGAACCACCCAGCGCCTCAACCGCAGCCAGATTCTGCGCCACACAAAAGTAAAAATCAAACAACTCATTATCCACAAAATACTGATTATTCAAAAGCCATCGATACACAAGCCATGTCTTCTGAATGCTGTACTTACTCTATGCCCCAAGTCGCGATTATTTTGACCTGTGACCTGGGGTAAATCTATGTGTTTATATAACTCCCATTCTTTGTACCATTCGGGATATAGGCAATAGATTCTACGAATACCATAGTGATTTTTGCGGTAAGTTGATATCAAATGCCCTGGTGGTTCGAGTAAACTATCCAAATCGACATGAAATAGCTCGTGATTTGATACACCATAAGCAGCCATTAATCCAAAAGCACGTTGCCAATGAGGATTTTGTATTGACCAATAATATTTAATTATTTCTTCTTCAGTTGGCAGTATTCGGTCGTTATTTTTTAAATAAGAATAATTTCCCTTGTATCTTCCTAAATCGACTTCTATTTCGGCAAACTTAGCAAGGCTATTTGCTGCCATGACTGCCCTTTGCCGTTGTCTGGTATCTGGGTCAGTTGTCAAAACCAATTGGATTAATGTTTCTTCTGTTAAGGTTTTGTCAGGGTCAAGTCTTTTAAAAATATGGTTATAGTCAGTATCCCAAGTAGTTTGACTTTGCTTGTTTCTCTCTTTACGGTTGAAATAATCCTTTTCAAACTCTTCAATCCAGCAACCAGAGCGATCGCAGTTTTTTGATTGGCTACTACCCCATTCATCCCACCTAAATTCTTTTAAGGCTAATTGACTTGCTAGCTTTTGGGCTTGTTTTTCTGCACTTTGAATTCCCGCAGCATTACAATAAATCCCCAGACTCAGAACCTGCTGTGAATCTTTATCCTTACCTTTCTTAGGGGGAAGCATCCCCCTAAGCGATAATTTCCGACCTCGTTTAAATATCTTTATCCCAGAGTTTGAGGTCTTAAGCCTATTGTTGGCTGTCTCTAGAAGTTTGGTTAACTTATCCAAGCTCTAAAACTGATCTAATTTTGATCTAATTTTAGAGCATTTTTAAGAGCATTTGGTCTGTTTTGAGAGTTTTTATGATACTGCTAGAAACTCTTAACTATTGCTATTATTGGCTCTACGCCTTGCTTTTTAAAGTGTCAGAGGGGAGACTTGAACTCCCGACCCTCGGCTTATGAGTCCGATGCTCTAACCAACTGAGCTACTCTGACATATTTAACACAGATATTAATATAACATAGCTAGTCTCATTAGATAACATTCTATTTTTTTAAAGGATAAGATGGGGATGCAATTAATCTAACTTTTAAGATTCTAAAAATTTTGGACTGTAATTAATGAGTGAAAAATTTACCGCTTTTGCGTTTTTCCCGCTGTTTAAGTCCTGGCTCAAACAGGGAAAGCAGCAATTTCAAAGTATTCCAGTTTTAATTTGGTCAAATGCTTTGACAATTGTATTTTTAAGCTTATTGAGTATTTATGCCAAGATTAAAAGTAAGGGTTCAGGTATTGAAAACTTGTTTAGCGATCCTTTTTATTTCAATATTTTTTATGAAGGTTGGCTGACTAGTATCTCAGAAATTCTCTGGTGTACAGCGATCTCTATTTGTCTGTTTACCTCTTTTCTCTTGTCTAGATTAAATCGTCCTTTTCAGATATTTTTATGGGGTAGTGCGCTGGTTATGCTGCTACTTTTTTTTGACGATCGCTTTCGTTTAACTCTACTTTTATGTGCCTTTGTTGGTACTTGTAAAGTCGTTAAATTAGGTGTCTACAGTATCTATGGCTTAATACTCGTCAGCTACGCTTTAGTATTTGGTCGGATAATTCGCCAGACTCCTTATATTCCCTTACTCGTATCTTTTTTTCTGTTTGGATTTTCTAGTGCGATCGATATTGCTCCCATTGGAGGCCGTGGTATTCACGCTATGTTGGAAGATGGGACTAAATTAATTGGTCTAATTAATTTAACTATTTACTTCTGGTGGATTTGTCAGCAAGAAATTCAAAAAAATATAGTGCAGAAATAATTTGCCGCACTCAACTATATATTTCCACACTATTTAATTTAATTAATTAAACTTTTAAATTTACTAACCGATGCTACAAGAATTACGGTAAAACAGACGCAATAACCAGGCAGCACTAACTAATTTGGCTATTTCTAAACTCCAGTAGACAATATGCATTGAAGTCATAGAGGCAGGCATGACTTTAGCAGGAGCAAAAAGATCCAATGGCATACCCAAACTACTCATTTGTGGAGTCAAAATATAAGTATATGCTAAAGCTATGATTAATAAGCCAGAGGCTAGCAAAACTGACTTAGTGTTTACATTATTAACTGCATTACAACCATAACGATAGACTAAGCAACCTGCTAAAACTGTGGCAGCACAAAGTAACTCTAGATGATTAAAAGTGCCAAAAATGACGTAACTAGCACTAGCAAACCCTGGCTCATTCATCATGCCAGTAGTTAGCATTCCTGGTACAACTAAACAGTCAAAAACTAAGCTGCCACTGAGCCAAAATCCTAAAGCAAACATAATTACTGTTGCCCAGTTTGCTAATGGAGAATTACGAGAAGGAAACGCTTGCATAAGAAGAGGAATAAAAAATTATTACTCCCACAGCTTAACTAATAACTTAACTCACTCGTATAACGAAAGGTAAAGTCTTTTGAAGAAGCTCTAAGCCTTGACGATGATCGATAAACAGCGATCGATTAACAATTAAGAAAAAATTAAAAAAGCTGCATAAACAATAAATAACTTAAGTAAAGTACTAAATAAATAAGTAGAAATACTTAAAAAAATTAAGTGTTTTTTTGAGTATATTGCTGTTGTATTTCTTGAATAGAAAACAGAGCTTGAAATGTAATTCCTTGAGATTGATATAGTTCGTTTCCTCCTTGTTCTCGGTCTACTAAAGCCAGAATTTGGCTCACTTCATATCCAGCATCTTGCAATCTTTCGACGGCGGTTAATGCCGAACCACCAGTAGTCACAACATCTTCTAGGACAATTATTTTAGCTCCCTCGGTTAAAGTAGGTCCTTCTATATAAGCTTTTGTACCATGCCCTTTGGGTTTTTTACGGATAATTAAAGCGGGAATTGGCTGATTTTCATAAGCTGAAACAATACTAACTGCCGAAACCATGGGATCGGCACCTAAAGTGAGACCAGCAACGGCTGAGGTATCTGGTGGTAGCTTTTGCCATAATAAGCGACCGAGAGCTAATGCTCCTATGGCGTTTAAAGTCACCTGTTTACAATTAATATAATAAGAACTTTTAGCTCCAGAAGAGAGAGTAAAATCTCCTTCAACATAGGCATCTTTAACAATTAAATCTAGAAGAATCTGACGTAAAGTATTTGTATTGGCTGTAGCTAGTGAAGAAAGAGAAGATGGTTCTGTGTTCATAAATTGAGTGCGGTAGAAAAGATATTTGTGGACTGTTGTTTCATTAAATCTTCAGCTAGGATTGAGCAGAAGTTACAGTAGTTTTGTCGCCTTTTGTCGCCCTAATTAAGCAGGGAAATCATAACACGACCAAGCAATCTGTAGCTGTTAGTTTATTCACAAGTATCACAAATATTAAGTAAAGTAATGTCTATTAAGTTTTTTACTAAATTAAGTAAAGTCTTAGTAATAGCAGCTATTGCTAGTCTATTTACAGTTCCAGCTCAAGCAGAAACAAAGCCTCTAGATGATGCGTTTAAAGATGCTTATCATAAAAGAGGTAAAGATGCTTTTAAACAAAGCAACATTGTTGGTCAAATCAATACTATGATTGGTTTAACAGGATTTCCCGAGCAACATATTTCTTCGGATGGCAAAGCAATCGATCGCCTTTATCAGCAAAGTTTAGCCAAGCAAACATCATCAGGAGAGTATTTAGTTACTAGAGATTTAGAAAATCCCTATAACACCTCTTTGCGTGAGAATCCTAGCTATATTGCCTTTTAATTAAGCTTGAGGTCGCAAATTTTGAGCGGAATTGATATTTTGACCAAATCAAACTAGAAAAAACCCAAGTGGGGAACAGTAACATTTACTTACTTTTTCTAAGTTGTGGCTATTTTTCTCTACTTGCTTTTTTTCGCAATTTAGTCCAGGGTGCAGGAGTTGAACCTGCCTTGCACAAATTATGAGTTTGTTGCCTAAACCGCTCGGCCAACCCTGGATATTTATTTTTTCTCCAGTAGACCATTATATTAGATAAGTCGGTTA
>JBDKJC010000086.1:0-8742 GCA_039796815.1 Cyanobacteriota bacterium
CTGGGACGATAAATGCTGTAACGATTAAGGCAACGGCAGTTGTTAACCAAGTGATGATAAATTGCAACATTTTTTCATACCTGAAATATTAATGTTCTAATTCAATCATAATCATAATAAATCTTGCCTATTTATTTATCGATACTGAAGTACGGTATTCTCCCTAAACTATGACCTAAAACTCCAGTTGACATAATTTAAAAATTCAGCATATGTAAGGCTTTGTGCAATTAAACAGCAAAATCCTAAAGCTTTATTTAACCATTGCTCATGAATATGCATCAGTATAATCGTTAGACTAAATCTGTAGAAAACAAGCAAGAACCAAGAAGTTTTTTACTAAAAAAAGCTATTAGCTATTAGCGCGGAAGCAAAGCTTCCCAGCCGCCTAGCGGCGGTCTGCGCCTACGCGCTGCGCTTTTAGCTCTAAAGATTACTCAAAGCAATACTTTGGCAATATATAAAAATATTTAAGTTCCTAGGCTTACAAGATAATAGGGATAATAGCGATGGAATTTTTATCTGATACAGTAGTCCTCTCGCGATTACAGTTCGCCTTGACGGCAATCTTTCATATGCTTTGGCCAGTTTTGACAACTGGTATGGGCATCTATCTAATTGTGGTCGAAGGACTATGGTTGAAAACTCGTAACGAAAACTATTACTATCATGCTCGTTTTTGGGCAAAACTCTATGTCCTAAATTTTGGGATCGGCGTAGCTTCAGGGCTACCAATGGAATTTGAATTTGGTACTAATTGGGCTCCATTTTCCCAAGCAGTAGGGGACTTTTTTGGTAGTGTTCTCGGTTTTGAAGCGTCAATGGCGTTTGCTTTGGAAGCTGGCTTTCTCGGCATCATGCTGTTCGGCTGGGAACGAGTGCCACCAATTATGCACTACTTTGCGACAATTATGGTAGCCCTTGGGGCAAATCTATCGATTTTCTGGATCTTGAGCGCTAACTCTTGGCTACAAACTCCTGTAGGGGGAAATTTTATTGACGGTAGTTTTGTAGTCACCGACTACTTTCAGGCAATTTTTAATCCGTTCATGCTCAATAGTGTTCTCCACATGTTCTTTGCCACAATGGAAACCTCATTGTTTGTGATCGGCGGGGTTAGCGCTTGGTATTTACTGAATCAACGTAATTCAGAATTTTTCACGCTTTCTTTTAAGATTGTTTTAGCGATCGCGATCGCGGTTACTCCTCTTCAGCTATATATTGGACATTTAAGTGGCGAGCAAGTGTATCATTACCAGCCGACTAAACTAGCGGCGATGGAAGCACAATGGTCAACAATTCCAGCGGGAGAATCACCTTCTTGGAGTATGCTAGCAATTCCTGACGACAAAGCCGAGAAAAATACTTGGGAAATTTCAATTCCTGGCTTATTAAGCTATATTCTGGAAATTAAGCCGCAACTATCAGAACCCGTATTAGGTTTAAAAGAATTTGCTCCTGAAGATCGACCTCATCAAATTGGCTTAGTTTACTATGCCTTTAGAATCATGATTGCGATCGGCTTTATGTTGGCAGGATTAATGGCAATTACAGTTTTACAGTGGCTGCGAGGAAAACTATCGCCAGCAAATATTACACAGCAAAAATGGCTGTTAAGACTCTGGCTATTTTCTGCACCATTAGGATATATTGCTGTCGAGTGCGGTTGGATCGTGCGCTGCGTCGGTAGACAACCCTGGACAGTATACGGAGAAATTCGTACTGTTGATGCTGCTTCCCAACTACCTCCTGGTGATGTACTCACCTCTTTGATTACTTTTGCGATCGTTTATAGTATCTTGTTCATCTTCGCCCTTTACTTTGGTAGTAGTATTATTCGTAAGGGACCAAATTTTGAGCTACCTGTCCCTGGCAAAGATATATCTCCCGAATTGGATATTACTCCAGCAGAACCTATTCCCGATAGTCGCCGCGCAGAAGCTCAACAATAAAGGGGCGAAGCCCCTAGCTGTAAGCTGTAAGCTATAAGCTGTAAGCTATAAGCTGTAAGCTATAAGCTGTAAGCCAATCAAACTTAGTCATTAAAAACCAACAAAGTGAAAAGTTAAATCTGGCGATTGATGATTTTCTGGGATAAGATTGACCATCGCTAATAACTGTCTCTGTTGCTCGATAGTCACGCCAATTTGCCTTGAATTACTGCAATTTTCAGTTGAGTGGAATACATGAGTTGAACTCTTAAGAGCTAAGAGCTAAGAGCTAAGAGCTAAAAGCTAGTTCATAAACAGCGTAGTCTATCAAGTATGAAAACTACTGTAAAAGGTCGAGTGATTTATTTTGCAGCGTCGAATTATTTTACTCCTGGTTTTTTCATGAATAACACCTTAAGATCCTCAAATCTTGTCTCCGTAGATAGCAACCCCGAGCAGAATTTGCCCCACCCTCAGCATTCTCTGGCGCTGATCGAATCTAATAATCAAGACAATCAACCAAATCGACCAAATCAACAGCAGAAAAAAGCGATCGCGAGGATTTATATAGAACAAGCCTGGATTTATTTTCAGGATCGCAATTGGCGTTATGCGATCGCTGCCTGTAAAAATGCTTTGCATTTAAATCCCCAAAATGCTGATGCTTATAAAATTTTTGGCAACATTTTAAACCTTAAAGGCAAGAAAGCTGAGGCGCTAGGAGCATATGCGAAGGCGCTAGAAATTAATCCTAATTCTGCACCTGTCTATGCTAATTTGGGCAGCTTTTACGCTGAACAAAAAAATTGGCACGTGGCTTTGGATTATTATCAACGAGCAATAATTATCGATCCTAATTTAGCTGGAGCATATCGTAGCCTAGCACTTATTTGGGAAGAATTAGGGGATACGGAACAAGCCTTAGACTGTCTTTGTCTAGCTGTTAACCTTGAACCAGACAAGCTTTCGGCTTCAGAGTATTTTAGTTTTGGCGATCGCCTTGAGCAAGCAGGAAAACTCAAAGAAGCCAGTATTTTTTATATTCACGGAGTTAGGCTCAATCCCCAAGCCTCAACTCAACTAACAAGACTAATTAAAATTTTAGAAGAGTTAGAGGAATGGCAGCAGGCAGTAGTTTTTTATCATCAGCTGATGGCTTTATCCAATGGCGAGTCAGCAGATGATAATTTAGCTTTAACAAAACCGATTAAACACCTGCTGTCTAAGTCCAAGTCTAAATTTTCTGTCAACCAACATCAAGTTGTTCAACAATTACCCCAAGCGATCGCACCATCACCGAACAATACATCTAAACCAGAGGCTACATCAGAGGAAATTCTACAATCGTCAATCGTAGCCCAGCAGCCAAATTCGGCTATTTCTTGGAATAACTTGGGTGATTCCTATGCTCAAAAACAGCAGTGGATCAAAGCAATTAGCTGCTATCAAGAGTCAGTGGAGCTTGAACCCTATTTTGTGCAAACCTACCGTAATTTAGCTAAAGCTTACCTGAAAATTGCTAAAAAAGAGCAGGCAATACTCTGTTGGTTTAAAGCTTTCAACCTCAAGCCAGATTTATTCAAGCCTCAAGAACACTTTGGTCTGGCACAACATCTTTTTCAGCTAGGTCAAGTAGACAAAGCGATCGCCACTTTACGCCATGCCATTAAACTTAATCCCAACTTCCATCAGGCTCATCTAGTTTTGGGCAAGCTCTTGACTACTCAAGGAAAAACTGACGAAGCAAAAGCTTGTTATGCCAGAGCCAAGAATAAAGCTTAGTTGGCTTGTTGAATCTCAGTCAAATAAATCTAAAAAATAGCAGGTGGTGTTAATCACTACCTGCTGCATCAATAGTTTTAAAAATAGTCAATTATTTATCCAGTTGAGAACGCAATTCGTCTAGCTCGGCATCAATTACAGCATCTTGAGGGTTAGCGGTGGTGGCAGCTTCTAATTTAGGAGTTTCAACGGAAGTACCTGATAATTGTGCTTTCATGGCAGCTAGCTCATCATCAACCCCACTTCCTGCTTCCAAGGCAGCAAACTGCTGTTCAATCCCACTACCACCTAATTCAGCAGCGGTTTCCGATTCCGCTTCTAATGCCATAACCTTTTCTTCCATGCGCTCAAATGCACCCATAGCAGTACTAGTGCCAATGTTAGTCATGGAATCCTGTAGCTGTTTATTAGCTTTGGCGGCATTAGCTCTAGCACGGAGCATATCTTTTTTAGTTTTGGCTTCCGAGATTTTACTCTCTAGGGCAATCAAGTTGCGCTTTAAGGTTGTAACTTGACCGCTCTGCTGATCTAATTGACTCTTAAGACTGGTGGCAGTATCGGCAAATGACTTTTTGCGTACTAGTGCTTCACGAGCTAGGTTTTCATCACCTTTAGATAATGCCAACTGCGCTCTTTGCTGCCAGTTATTAGCCTCTGATTGATTTTTGTTATATTGTTGCTCGGTACGTTTTTGAGTGGCGATCGATCTAGCAACAGCTTGACGAAGCTGCACTAAATCTTCCTGCATATCAATGACAGCTTGTTCCAAGACTTTCTCAGGATCTTCGGCTTTACTGACTAGATCGTTAATATTGGCTCGAACAACTCTGCTAAGGCGATCAAATAATCCCATGACTTGTATATCCTTATAACCGTTTACAAAAAAATATTAGGTTTGGTAGACTCCAGGATACTAAATCCACCACCAATTTTGGATCAAAAGAGTAATACTGCTCTTTATGTTTCTAGTGTGACATATTCTTTTAGTGTACTGTCGATCGCTAAATAAAACCCTTGCTGGAGTCAAAAATCTGCAACTCTTTGGACGCTAAGTTAGCTAAAAATAAAATTAATTAGAGTTAATTGTTACATAAGTAAAAGTACTATGTATAATTTAGAGCAAAAAAACAAAATTTTGACAATTTAATTAAAATTAAAAGATAATGATGGTCGATACAAAATGCTTGGCGGCTCTTAAACGTGGTGTTAAATCTTGGAACAAATGGCGAACAAGAAACCGCTATCTTCAGTTAGATTTGAGAGGAATTAACTTAAGTGGCGAAATTTTACTGGGAATTAACTTGACAGGAGTTAATCTGGCAGGAGCGACATTAATTAAATGTAATTTTGGTGGGGCAAATTTTGATGGTGCAGATTTAACGGGAGCTAATCTTAGCGGAGCTAATTTAACTGGAGCCAGTCTTTGTGGAGTCAATTTAACAGGAGCTATTCTAATTAAAGCTAACTACCGTGGAGCAGAATCTATTAGCTCAAACTTGAGTTTGGCCGATCTAACTGGTGCAGACTTGAGAGTTGTCGATTTTGCTGGAGCCGAATTGTCGGGAGCCAACTTTTATCAAGCCAATCTTAACGGTGCTAACTTTACAGGCGCAAATCTAACCCGAGCAAACCTGCAACTAGCTCAGTTAGAGGATACGAACTTTCATCATGCTAATTTAATTCAGGCTAATTTTACTACTGCCAATTTAATTAGCGCTCACCTAAAGCAAGCAAATCTCAACGAAGCTAATTTAACCAATGCTAAATTGTTAAAAACAAACTTGAGTTTAGCTGATTTAACAGATGCCAATTGTAGTGCCACAAACTTGAGTTTAGCCAATCTAAGCCAAGCCAATCTAAGCCAAGCCAATTTAATAGGTGCAAATCTAATAGGTGCAAATTTAACCAATACAAACCTCACCCAAGCTGATTTAACAGATGCAAATTTAACAGATGCAAACCTCACCCAAGCTAATTTAATATTTGCTAAGGTATGGACTACCAATTTTAATCAATCAATTTTGACTGGTGCTTGTTTTGAAAATCTTAAAATTAATGGTCAGACTAGCTTTGACAAAGTGATTTGCCAATATTTATATTTAGCAAGCGCTCAGCAGCAGCGGTTGCCCGAAAATCAGCATAAAAATCTTAGCTCCAGCGAGTTTGAAATAATGCTTCAAGATTTGATGGATTCGGTTGAAGTAACTTTCAATGAAGATATTAACTGGATAATGATGCTGGATGCATTTAAATCCCTACAGCAAAAATTTCCAGCTCATAAAATGCAACTAAAATGTGTTGAAGCCAAGTCTAATTATCGATTTGTGGTTAAAATGATTGTCAAGCCTAGCATCGACAGGATAGCGATCGCCAAATCTTTTCGCCACGAATACAATTTACTTGCTCAAGGAAAACAAAATTTTGCTACTCCTAAAAATATCAACATTCAGCGAAAAGCAAGACAGGAGATATTTAACGCCTATGAACACAACTAGTCAAGAGGATAAATGTGAGCCGCCAAATTTTCCTGTTTTAGGTGAGCTATAAACTGCTCTGCCTGAGCGCGATCTTTATATGCACCCAGGTAAATAAATATTCCTTGAGGTAAATTTACCAAAGAAACTTGCTCAACTTCTTGTTTGGCTAAAGCGAGGGAAGAATCGCCATGATATTCAGTCAGTAAGTAATAATATTGTGGATCGATTGTTGACTGTGCTAGATTAATCGGCGCTAAAGCAGGAATAATAGGCGCGACAAGGGTAGATACTGTTAGATCTTCGGTCATCTTTAATTGACTTAGAGTACTTAGGTTAAGAGGCATAAATTCCTCACTGGCGAGATTCGCACTCTCTAAACTAGCTATGGCTTCAACTGGTTTAACGCTAGTAAGGGAACGAGAATTGCGCCAAATAACTGCTCCTGAAATCAAATTAGCCAAAAAGATGATAGCGATCGCGCTAACACTCCAAGGGTTAAGTAACCGATCTAACCAATTGGACTGATGATCGTCCACTTCTGCTGATGTATCTAATTGAGTGGCTTCTAGTTGAGCATCTAAATACAGCTTTGGTACAGCTAATCGATCGTTAGTTTTATCATTAGTTTTATTTTTATTTCGATAAGGATTAAAAATATTGATTGTCCCTGTCTCAAAGGGTTTATGGATAATACTTGACTTCAACTGAGAACTAATTGACGACTCTTTAGCGCGATTTGGTTGATTCTTGGGGGACATAGCTGGATAAATATTAAATATAAAGTCAAATAAAGAGTTAGCTTAATTGAAGTGTCTAGCTTAACCTTTGACTGGAAAAATCGCCCTACTACTCTACTTGCTCTGCTTATCGAAGATTAACTCTTGAATGCGTTCTATTATTGACAATATTGCTTGGATAATCTGCTCTGAATTGACTCCAAAAATAACCTGTAACAAAATCAAGATTACTACAATTACTAAGACTGTCTTGATAGTTGACTTGAGAACATTAAGCAACCAAGTAAATAAAAGCAACAGAATGATTGCTGCTGCGATCGCAATAATTATTTCTAAAGACATAAACTTGATGATATTGCCGATCCTAGATGTGAAACTGATAAATTATAGCTTCTAAGCTGTTGCTCGATTTTAGATGGTACAAATAAAGTCGCCAATAAAAAAGAGGGAGTATTATTTCCCTCTCTTCTTGCTTGAATTTTTCTAGTTTTGATGAATCATTGCTTTTCAACTTCTGTCGTAGCATTTGTTCTCGTTTACGAAGCTGTCTTGCTCTAGCAGTGCCACCTTTTCCTTTATCGTTACGTCCCTGCTTGCGGGGCGATTCCCATCGTTTAAGTCTTTGAACCATGTTTTATTAATTTTTAACGTCATACTTATTGTAGCATTTAATTTCTCAAGCAAAACTTATAGAACTAATAGACTTGGTGGGAAATAGGGAGACTGGGATTAACGTATTAATAATCTCCCAATCCCCCAATTCTCCAATCCCTCAATCCCCCAATTCCCCAATCCTCTAGTCCCCTAATCTCTACGTAAAAACTATAGAGTAAATTAGAAGGTGCGTAACATCAGTTAACTATAAATATCCTTATAGGGCATATCGCGTCATAGCTGTTAACTAAAAATTACCTAAACCTGATAACCTGATGGATGTTTGGCAAATATATCTTGCCCCTATCCGTTAACTGAGATGGCAACTAGTATCTGGACAAGACGACACATTCTTTCTCTGGTAGATTTTACAACCGAGGAATACGAAACGGTTTTACAAACTGCCTCTAGTTTTCAGAAAGTGCTTGCAGGCAGAACTAAAAAAGTTCCTGCACTTCAGGGAAGAGTTGTCGCTAATATGTTTTTTGAAGCATCTACCCGCACCCGTAGCAGCTTTGAGTTGGCAGCTAAAAGACTCTCTGCCGATATTTTAAATTTTTCTCCTGGAAGTTCTTCCCTCAGCAAAGGGGAAACCATCTTAGATACGGCAAAAACTTATTTAGCGATGGGTGCAGATATTATGGTAATTCGCCATAAAGAAGCAGGTGTTCCCCAAATCATTGCTCAGGAAATGGATCGACTCAATTGTGGAGTAACGATTCTTAATGCGGGAGATGGTTTACACCAGCACCCTTCCCAAGCTTTACTCGATTTATTTACCCTGACTACTGTTTTAGATGCCGATAATCCACGCTTGGAATTGCTCAAAGGTAAGAAAATTGCCATTGTCGGCGATATTCTTCATTCTCGGGTAGCCCGCTCTAATATCTATAGTCTCACAACCGCAGGAGCAGAGGTTCATCTAGCTGCACCAGCAACTTTGTTACCGAAGACTTTCTTAGAAATGATTGAGCCGAATGTTCCAGGAAAACTAGCGATCCATTGGGAGTTAGCACCCGCGCTACAAGATGCTGATTTTGTCATGACTCTGAGGCTGCAACAAGAACGCATGACGGCTAATTTTATCCCTAGCTTAAGAGAATATCATCAACTGTTTGGAGTTACCCGCGATCGCCTTAAACTATGTCATCCTCAAGTTAA
>JBDKJC010000087.1:0-8732 GCA_039796815.1 Cyanobacteriota bacterium
ATTTAAGATATAACTTTAATATAAAAAGATTTTTATTGATTTTTGTTTTTACTTTGATTTTTATATTATCTATATCTTTAATTGCACTAGGAGCAAATAAAAATACTGCTGTGAAACAAGTTACAAATGATAGTAAATTATCGTTTGGCAATCTTAGTTTAAATATTGAAGCAAATAACACTAACTTAGATATTACTAAAGCAGTTCTAGAGTTCATCCCTTTATCTTCAAAGACAAAATCTGAAGAAAAAAGTGACTTTTCTGTAAAACTAGGAAATAATAAATCAAGGATTGAAAAAATAACTGCTATTCCTAAAGAATTAATTGATAAAAATATTATTGAAATAAATCATGGAAAACAATTTATTAAAATCAAAACACCGACCACTACAATACCCTATTTAAAACTGGTGGATGCTCTGAAACTGGAGCAAGTGGCAGAATTTGAGTTTCCCGATAGTTATTATAGTGCAATTGAAGATGCACAAACTATTATTTTAGAACATGAAATTCGTAAAGTATCAGAAATTAAAAATAAGAATTCTAAAGGATGGCTTCATTTATATCCATTAGATAAAATGCTTCTAGAATTTTCATTTAATCCTCAACAAATGGTAATTGCTTCTGACATTGAAATAAATACACCATCTTACTTAGATAGCAATATAAATATAAATTCTTCGGAAATAAATATAGACTTAATAAAAGATGGAGATACGTACACTTTGAAAAAAAGTGCTACACAAAGCATTTTCATTCCAGCAAGAAAAAATTTAACTGTTAAAGGAGAATTAAAACGTTATTGGACAGAAAGAGATTTATTAACAGTTGGACAAGTAATAATAGCTATTGTTTTAGGAATTGTTTCTGGCATTTTTGCTAGAAATAGCAATAATGTTAATTTGAGTCTTTTGTTTAAAGAGCTTATACCAATAGGAGGAGGAGCATTAGGTTTATATGTTTTACATAACAATGTTATGTCAAAACATTCAGACCTTCCAAGTATTTTGTCTGGCGGAATACCAACTATATTTGAATTGTTTACATTTGGAAGTGTTTTACTGATTTTCCCTTCCGTGGCATTTTTGGCATTGAGAAAAGAGTGGGAAGGTTTAGTTATATTTATTGTAATTATACTTGTTGCAACAGTAGGTATAAGGTTTGTTTTACCCTAAAATTATTGAGTTGTTTGATCGCTATTCCTTAAATTTCCTTTCTCAAAATCCGAGTGCAAATTTGCACCCTTTTTATAAAACACCTGTTCTAATAACTCCACTACAGACAAGCCTTTTTCAATAGCTTTCTTTAAAATGCACAAAAACAATGCAGGGGGAACTTTAATCGTAGTTTCTACCTTTTCCTCTCTTTCTGGTGGATTGAACAGATTATCGATAGTTTTAGCGGTGATGAGATGTTCGGGAATATTTTCGACAACTTCTTGCCACTTCTCGATTAATTCATTTCCCGTGTAGCTAGAGAGAGGATTACATTGAGCCACATTACGGGGCAAAATCGAAAAACCAGCTTGAATTAACTCAAGCACAATTCGACTGGCTTCCACCATGCGATTAACTTGCCAGTGAGAAACTTTTAACGCTTCTTTACAAAATACTTTGAAATTAGAATATCTCTTTTTGTAAAGTTTAAAGGCTTTGACTTTGTACATCAACAAGCCACTACGGACGAAAGAGAAGGTGTTATTTTGAAATTCTAAGATGACTGAGCCTAAATCAAAATCGCCTTCTATCTTGTCTTCTAACTTTATTCCGTACAGAATTAACTGTTGAATAGCATCATCTTGACTAACTTCGTAATCACTCTCTTGATAAAGACAGTTGAAGGGGTCTATTAGAAATCCTTTGGGCGCACTGTAATAGTTTTTCATAAGTCTGCAAATTTTAATGAATAAATTTGAGACGAACAACTCTGTGATGTGCTACCGTATAGTTACCAGCTAACGGATTAGCACACCATTAAGGTGTCTGTCTTCTATTTAAGATTTACCGCCATCTCTTTAATTAGGGGTGGCGGTCATCTAATTGTATCTTAATTTTTATACTACGCCTAATTCGGCTTCACATAAAGCTAAAAGCAGTAAGAGAAGAATTTACTGGTTAAGAACTATCGGCTAAAATTTGTGGGTTAGCGCAAGGAATGACAAGTAAATGCCGATTCCCTCTGAAATTCAATCTCTTATCGAACGCTTAAATTTGGAATTAGAAACAATCGAGCGAGAAGCAACAGAAGGAGAAAACCTTCTCCGACGATTGATGTCCCTTTTTCCCAATAATGCTTCACTAATTCAATTTTTTGCTTATTGGCAAACTACCCGATTTTTTGTAGTCAATGCCAGAAGACGGATTAACGAAACTAGAGAACAACTTATAGAGCAACCAAAAGAATCTGAGATTGTGCGAGAATTGGGAACAGATTTAGCCACCTTACTAGGTGAGGTAATAGAAACTAAAATAAGAAGTAGAAGTTTATTAGAACGCTTGAGGAATTTGTCATGAAACAATTACCAGACGAGCAGACTTTACAAGAGTTACTGTCGATGGGCAGAGATTTAGAAGGGCAAGCCAGAAAGATATATCAAATGTCAGAAGCTTTGGCTCAAAAATACGAGCAGCAATCTTTAGAAAAACAACAATCGTCACAAAAAGAGATAACTATTCAGGAAAAGTGAAGCAACTACCCGACGAGAAAACCCTAAACGAACTTTTGGATTTTGCTAAGGAATTGGAACGACAAGCTTTTTAATAGCTATCCAAATGTAAAAACTAAATGATCTAAATTTTGAATATCGACATTAAAAGATGAAAATGTTGTACCATCTTTTTTTTGAACCTCAACTAATTTTGGATAAGCACCAACAAAAAAACAGAGAATTTCTTCGTTAGACTCAACAATACCGTTAATTTGCTCCCTAAACAATCTCCTTTTGCGATACTTTTCTATAGTTTTATTTTTAAGATAAATACTAATAGACAATTCTCTTTCTTCAAGTCTTGCAGTATTTTGAAACTTTATTGAATAATTTTGACCATATCTTTTAACTTCTTTAATTGTCCCCCAATAAATTAAGCCTTCTTCGTCAGAGAAATATCTAATCTTTTTAAAAAAGTTTCTAAAATATTTTGTTTTACTCTTAATCTTTAGCGGATGATTTTCAAGTTCTGTTTTACTAACATTTTGATAACAATCAACAATTTGTTCTAAAGAGCTAGTCTTGACAACGGACTGATTGTTTGAAGTTCGGCTTGTTCCTTCTGACTTAATATGTTTAGGCTCTGTATTCGTATTTTCTTTTTCGACAGCAACAATATTGATGTCTGTTTCTTTCTTTGGACGCTCAAGTAAAAATTCAGTGGGAAGATGAGTTTCTTTAAATCCTCTAGCTGATTGAGCAGCTTGTCTCTTTCCATCATTCGTTTCTTTTGGCAAAGCATAGTCACAACTACTACTATGGGTTTTTCCTGGTGCTGTTCTAAAATGTAATGCTTGCTTTGAGCGTCTTTCGCGATAAATAATTACAGGTACTAAATTTACTCGACAATTTTGATGTTCACAAAAAAATGTAAGCTTGCGATCAAAATAGGCTGACTCTTCATCAAAATATATTTCTCTAGCAACGTATGGCGAAATTGATTGATCTAGTTCTTGGCAATAAGCTTTATCAAACTTCATTTTTAAAATTCTTTTGACGTAGACACACTTTGACAAGATTCTCTATTTTTTCTCTACAATTCTAACTACCAAATTCCCACTCGCATAATAATCCCCCAACAACCTCACCACCTCTATGGGAGAGCTAGCAATCAACCGTGCATAAGCAATATCACTTCCTGGCTGCAAAGTAATCGTGTCATAACGGTCAATGTGGCTGGGAATAATCAGACCATCGGCATCAAAGATAGTCAGAGTGCCACTAAGATAAGTTCCCTCTTGAGGTACAGCTGCAATCTTCTCATACAACTCCTCATCATCGAAGAACAAATTAGTAACAGTAGTAGTTATGGGTGCGACCCGTTCAATCTTCATTTGACTAGCAATTATCTGACATTCTTGAGAATTACCAACTCTGTAAGTAGTTCCCAGTTCATCTTTAACCAGTAAATCATTCTGATTAAGGGGTTGAATAATCTCGTAAGCCTTTTCAATTGGTTCTTGAGTAATAGCATTACGTCCTTTGATGTGTGCGGTAAGTAAATAACGGGATGCATCTTGATTGACGGTTTCAATTGCTCCTGAAGGTAAGCCTAATGCTTGGTTAAAGTTCCTAAATATGCCTCCTGCTGAATTGATCTGAATGCTGAAAATGGCGAATATTACCAAGATAAACAAGACAAACCATTCCGCACTGCTGCCAGTGGCTAATCTCAGTCTGGGATTGGCAGGACAAATCGCCCTAACCTTAGAAGGATAAAATAATGCTACTCCAGACTTGGTAAACACATCGCCAAAAAAGCCCCAGAAGTAACCAGAAACCATACCCAGATAATATTGATAGCCGAAGAAAGTTACGGGAAAAATTACCACGGCAAAGATAGCTAGTGCTAGAAAACTATGGGTAATGGAACGATGGACAAAACGTTTTTCTATATAGCTGCTGAGGGGAAATAAGATTCGTCCTGAAAAGCTTTTAGTGGTATCCACATCAGGTAATTGCGAACATACTGCCCCCAGACTCAAGACAATTGGGTCAGCCGTACCTAAAACAAGAGAAGTAGCAGCTACAGCCAGAACTATGTGAGTCCGCGACATCATAAGTTTAAGTTACAAGTCATAAGTCACAAGTCACAAGTTAGTTTTGTTTGAGTTTTTTGACTGAGGAAGATAGAATTTTGATGATTTCTCTGGATTCAGAGAGTAGCTGGCTAAATTTTTTTTCATCGATGGTTTCAGATTCAATTAGGATTTCCAGCCAATATTCGGTTTCTTGAGCCTCTTTTAAAGCTATTTCATATTTATGAACAAAATCTCTGCGAGATTGGGCTGAAACCGCTTCTTTGCAGTTTGCTCCGATAGAAGTCCCTGAACGCAATAGTTGTTTGCCTAAAGTCCTTTTAATCCCTGGAGTTTCATCAAGCCAGCTACAAGCTTTAATGATTCTAATAGCAAAATTTTTACTTCTATCTTGAATAGAGATCTGAGATTTTGTCATTAAATATCAAAATTTTCTGTAACTTGATGGATGAAATAACTCTAATATACTCCATCAAAACTTGTGACTTGTGACTTAAAACTTGTGACTTTTATTGTCCCAGTCTTCCTTTACTGCGAGGCAAACTATATAAAATGAGGCGAATTACAGCTACCGATACGGTGATGATGCCACCCAATAAATACAGTGATTTGTTATTGAATCCAAGTCCGATAAAGCGCACCAGTACCAAACACATCAAAGCAGCAATAATGTAGGGAGTAATATCTAACCACTGAGTATGATCTAATGCCTGACCATCTAAACCTAAATATTCTTCTCTGACTACCCGTTTGGCTAACATGGGATTACCCCCGACTCTCTGTTGTAAAGATGCTAATTGTGCAGGAGTAAGTTCGAGGTCTAATTCGGCAGCAGCTTCTAGCATGATTGCCCTAGTAGCCGAATCTTTCATTGGTTCTAGTTCAATTCTGGGTAGCTTTAAGAAAATATCTCGTGCAGGAGGATAGTTAGCTAGTAGTAAAATTGGTTGTCCTTGGGTGTGGAGTTGGTCTAACCAACAGCGCAAAGAAACAGGAAAACGATGAGCATTGTCACAGATGAGAAAAGCGGTATTTACTAAAAGCCAGTCAGCAATCTCTTTCATCAATCCCATTGTCGAGAGTGCTTTACCGTCAAGGTTTTCTGTATCCACTCCTAACTGTGCTGCTATTTCACTCAGGATTTGCTTGACTGTTCCTGGTTTGGTGACGGCAACAGTAAAGTTCATCGTGGTCAGTTCGGCAGTAATGGCTTGAGATAAAAAGGTTTTGCCACAACCAGCTTCGCCCACTACTAATAAACTAGAGTTTGCCTGGAGTGCTGCCACAATGCGACGGAATTCAGAGCCTCGATAAATTTGCAGGAAATCTGAACTTTGATGAGCAGATAGAGATTGTCGGCGTGAACCATCACTCGACACGACGTAGGTATAAATCTTCTCTTCGCCGTTAGCTAGCTTTCTTCTGTGTCTTTTGATGGGCATTTTTTTCAGTTATCAGTCATCAGTCAGCAGTCATCAGTTTTTCTTGAGCAATTAACTGTTTACTGTTTACTGTTATAAGCTTCAGCATCACAAACTGAGAACAGTAAAATTTCGTCAATTAGGTTGGGAGTTTTATTTTTTTTCTGCTTCTATAGGGGCAGGGGAAACGGAACTGGTACGAAACGGAACTACCGCTAAAGTATTGATTTTGGTAGAAGGAAGGGGAATTAGAGGAGATTTGGCGAACAGCCTTCGGCTGACACTGCGTGATCGCTTTTGTAAAAATTGGTGAGTTACGCGCTTATTTTTGATTTGACGTTTGAAATTATGAGCGATCGCCGACATCAGAAATTTATAATGAAGAACGGTTCACCTCGCTTCTTACATACCATTTCACGATATATATAGGTTATGTTATTACTTTCATGAAATCCATGTCTCAGCTTGACCAATCTGCCCTGAAAGCTCGAAATATGTTGCTGGCTATGTTTTTGGTGCATATTGTTTTAGATACTATGCTTGTGGTTATTGCCAAAGACCTATGGGCTATTGGTCGCATTTTAGTCACCATTGTAGTGATGTACTTTGTTTTACAAGGGCGCAAATGGGCTAAGTGGGTTTTAGTGGGGATTTTTAGTTTTTTGGTTGTTGCTTTAATAGCATTGGTTGTTGCCCTTTATTCAAAGCTCTCTACCGTTCTTATTGTAGGAAGCTCGCTCTTGACCGTTTTGAGTGCAATTATTGTAATTTATATCGTTTGTAGCAAAAATTTAAATCGTTATTTTTCTCACAAGAAACAAGCTTCTTCTTCATAGCAACCCGTTTTAGAGACACATCAAATACGGGTGAGTCTAAAATTATCCTTCATGAGAATTTCGCGTTTCTCTCTCTATAGTGCGATCACGCTATATCCCCGTTTTCGACGACGGTTCGCTTGTTTTTCATACCAGAGTAAACCCGTTTGATAATCAGGACAGACTGTAGAGTTGGAGCGACCGAAATCTTGTTTGACGGCACTCCCCCAGGTGCGTTTGATAATCCAGTTACCAAATAAATCTTGGCACAATTCCAGTAGGTAAAAACGGGTATCTTTTTGCCAGCTTGAATGTTGCCATTTTTCTAGTTGATACATTTCTTACTTAGCCCTCCAACTACGTTTTATTTCTTTAACTTCTTTAACTCCAGTAGAAAAAATATACCCATCAAATAAATTTTGAGCTATTTGAGGAATCAAGATTTTCATGTTTCGCTCGTAGTTGTTTTTCCATATTTTCTTTAATTTTTCTCTTGCTTGTTCATTAATATGAAGACAATTTTTATCGTCAATTAATAACATAGCAACATCATTGGTATGCTCTGTAATGGCAATAAAATATTTGTCTCTGTCTTCTTTTTTGGAATCGAAATACTCTTGAATATGTTCTTCTAACTCCCATTTGTATAGTTCTATTTTTAGGGGAGCATCTTTTAACAAAGCATTTTCTAAGTTGAAAACGATCTTTTTCTTGGTCATTGGCTCAACAGACAAAACCTGAATGAGTAATATTTACGCTTTACTCATCCTACTATTGTGGGGAGAGTCCCTGAAAAGCTGAGATGCTTCATTTTACTCAGCATGACATTGTTCATTTACTGTTCTTCTAATAAATTTTCGATCTTTTGTAACCAATTTTGTACTTGCTTCCATTTCTTAGGGTTCTTTTCCCATAGTTTTGAGCGATTGAGGCGACTGGTTATAGTCTTTACTTGGGTAGAAGGTGAGGGAGCAGAATTATCTTCAGTGGAGAGGGCTTTGATTTTTTCTTTAATCTGAACCAGAGAAAGATTTTTGGAAAGAGCTTCTTCTAGTATTTTTTTTCTTTGTTGCTCGTCTTTTACCAGGGCGATCGCTTTGGCTTTGGTATATTCGATTTTTCCCTGACGTAAAACTTCTAAAATCTCAGTTGGTAACTTTAATAAGGGCAAACGATTGTTGACAAAAGACTGCCAATTCTGCCCCAGGCTGGTAAATATCGACTCAATTTTTTGCTTTTCAACGTTACCAATAACGTTATTGGTAACTTTCTTTTTCTGTTCATTGTCCATTCTATAAAGCAATGAAATCACTATTTCTGGCGATTCTTTTAGCTGAATTCCCAGCAGGGTAACAATACCTTCTGTCTCTTCTACTGGATTTAAATCTTCTCGCTGTAAGTTTTCTACAAGAGCAATCGAAAAGGCTTCTTCATCGGCTAGTTCACGAATGGTAACGGGAACTTCTGCTAATTCAGCAGCAATAGCTGCACGGTAACGTCTTTCTCCTGCTACCAACTCATACGATCCTTCTTTGTTTTCTAAAGGTCTGACAAGAAGATTTTCTAAGATGCCGTGGGCTTTGACCGATTGAGTTAGCTGTTCTAATTTCTGAGGATCAAAATAACGTCGGGGTTGGGAATCTGGTAGCGAAATAGAATCTATTTTAATTATCTGGGGGCTATTTGCTGGTTCGTCGTCGCCAAATAAAACATTGAGATTAGCTTTGGCATTATAAGGGCGATCGCTTTT